>JAISKJ010000003.1:600000-828024 GCA_031260975.1 Christensenellaceae bacterium | reverse complement strand
ATATATGCCAAATAAAGGTGCCGTGGGTTCTGTAGCCAGCGGAAGAGTTGGAATAGAGCTTTATCGAAGCAGTTATCTTGCAGACCCGATAGGAACGAATTATACTACATGGGACGTAGCCAATGCTTTAAAGATATTTGACGGAAGACTGTATGTTCAGACTATAACTTCATCATTGCTTAACAACGGTATGGAGTTTGATGTCTATATAAACGTATATATTTATGGCGAAGCAGCTCCGAGAGTGTATGTTCACCACATTGTTGTGCGCAACATAGCTCTTGTTGACCTTGTGGCGGCCGGCCCCACTGTGCTCAGTGAGGGCGGAAATGATAGGGTTGACATAAACATTGTGACAGCAGGTCAGTTAAGCCCAAGTGATGTGTCAATTGCAGGTGTCAAAGTAGAAGGGCTTAGTATGATTAACGACTCCGGCCTTACTCCGACAGAGGTTGCCGACCTTAACTTTAATAAATTTATTTCGGGCAACAACAGCGATTGGATTTTGAGAAACCTTAGAGTTTATAAAAGCGGCGGTCAGATTGTTCTTGAACATATGTTGGACATAAACGGTAACAATGTGTTCTATAACTATAGTGACAGCAGATATGACGCTTTGCAATCTGATAATCCACTTAAGATAGTTAACCGCGGCGCAAAAATTACTATAACGGTTTCAGCTGTGGTGATTGAAAACGGACAAGAATATTCACGTGAAAAATCAATTTCAATAAATGTAGTTGATGTAGTAATTGTTAAACAGAGCAACGGTCAATATGTATCTGTTGACGGCATAGGGGTTGACGGAGCGCTTACACTGTCGGTTGACAGCTCTATGCAGCTGCGTGCCATGTTTGAAGAGCGTGTTGATGACAGCCGCAAACCCAATATATTTGGCTCTATTGCCGCTATTGATAAGTTCTCGCTGGCGGTTTCAAGGACTATAGACAATGGTGCCACTTCATCTTGGCTCGCTAAACGCAACGACACCAGCGGAAACTATGTGACGCTGAACGATAACCAGATTATGCAGACGCTTCCGTTTGAGGTCAATGTCAGATATACCACGCAGGATAATTCTATGGCTGTAGTGAGTTTAATTGGCTCCAATGTGGGCAGCAACGCGCTGAGGCTTCAGTTTAGTTACGGATACATAAACGGCTCTATAGTGCTGCTTATTGACAGAGGAAGCGGAAGTTATCAGATAATTGATGCGGGCGGAGACTTTAACGGAGCTATTGCCCAATATGACCCTATTAGCGGAAAGTATAATGTAACAGCGCAAAAGATGCAAGGAGACACTCCCATTGAAATAACTGGCACCGTTGAAAACATACTACAAATTACAAGGGATTTTACGGTAAATGTTATAATCAGCACTGACGAGGATGCTCCGCAGCCAATTTTCACCGAGCAGGACCTAAGAAGCATGCAGTCGGGCGGAAGTTATATTTTGATGAATAACATTGTGATTGAAAGTCACACTCCGCTTAATGTCGCAATTTTTAGCCTTGACGGAAATAACAAAATAATAACCATTAAAAACTTTAACCTAAACGGACTTCCGGCAAGCAATGTTCAGCTTGGGCTTTTTGGAACGGTTCAAAGTGTTACAGTGCTTAAAAATATTATAGTGGCACTTCCTAATGACAAACGCAACTCTATGGTGCTGGATGACCATGATGACATTAAGATAGGCGGTATTGCCGGCATAAATCAGGGTATTATAAACAACTGTGATGTTATAACGATTTCGGAAACTGACAGATATCTTCAGAACGGCGACGAGAATCCGGAATTTTATAGCGGAACGGATTATTCGCTGAATGTTCATACTTCGGTTCAGATTAACAATTCGTGGACAAGAGCGTTGCTTGGCGGACTTGTTGGGCTGAATGACACCACAGGTATTATAACCAACAGCCGTGTGGGTCGGGATGAAGTGGGCATTGTAATGGTGAACGATGCAATCGGAACCGAGTATAGCATGACAAAGCTCGCTAGTGTTGTTCCTGCAACGGTACTCAAGCTTGAAGGCACGGGCGTTGTTGGAGGCTTTGTGGGCCGCAACGACGGTGTGATAAGCAGCAGTTATTTTAAAAACGGACAGATTATAAACATAAGTTATAGCAGTATAAGCTATGGAACGGAAGATATCAGAATTGCTTCTGCCGGTTTTGCGGGTATTAACAACGGGGCTGTATACGGAAGCTATGCCGCAGGCTTTGAGGAAGAGGACTATCTTGACGGAAGCGGTAAATTTATGTTTGACAACGTAGGTTCAAATACAAATAATCTACGAAATGAATTTAATGAGGACCGCAAGTTGGGCGGCGGAATATTCAGCAACGGTAACGTTGCGGGCTTTGTATATCAGAACACCGGACATATAGGGGACAGCTATTCTAACATTAACCTGAGTGGAGATACTACCTTTGCTCTTATTAGGTTTGACATTTTGCAGAGCACGCAGCTTATGGAATACGGGAATATTATTGCGGGCGGATTTGTATACATTAACGGTACACCTTCGTCTGGGTTGCAGGGGGCATATATTACAACCAGTTATTCACTGAGCAACCTCAAGCACAATATCACAACTCACGGTGCGTTTACGGGTGTTTCGGGTATAGGTGACGTTCAAAACTACGGAACCATTGAAAAGTGTTATTATCTCAACGGCGTAAACGACAATTATTATGATGACAACGAACCGGCTGACAAAGTTAACAAGCAGGAAGGGGTGGAGATTGATGCCGCCGTTGCCGAAGAAGTTGAAAATATCGGAACAAACGAGTTTATTCTGCCTGACAGTTTTGCAGGGTTCAGTTTTGATGTTCAGGAATATAACACCGACGACTCGACCGTATCCGGCGGAGGTATTAACCTCAGCGGCGTGTGGAGTATGTTTAAGATAGGTTTGGGAGATACAGGATATCCCGAGCTTGTTTCGGCCAACTATATCGCTACATCTGTAAGAATTGAACGTAATAATCTTAGTGGCGGAAACTATAGCTATCTGTATGTTCAGGGCTTTGAAACAGGTTCGGCCAATAACCCTTACTTAATTTATAGTGCACAGCAGTATAATAGGCTGTTTGATATAATTTATCAGACCAGCCCGACTGTTCAGGACGAAGTAATGGCCAAGTTTGTGGGCAACGTAAGGCTGGCAGGAGAAATCGATTTTGCAGGTTTGGATGCTCAGCCTTCAAGCAGGCTGTTTGAATATGTTTCACGTCTTCAAGACCGCTCAGTGTTTGACGGAAACAATATGCCCATCAGAAATGTTACAATAAACTCAACAAATATCAACATGACCAACGTTCCTCCGTCGGTAGGGTTGTTTGGCGCTCTCAATGGTGTTGGTGTGAAAAACCTTACTATTTCAATTGACCGTGTAACGGCGTCTAACTCGCGAACGGTAGGCGGACTTGCGGGTATTGTTGTGGATAGTTATGTGAGCAACATAAATCTTGTTGCGGCAACTGAACTTCCTAGCGGCGGGTCGGGCGACCCTGTTGGCATAACGGGTTATAACTTTGCGGGAAGCTTGGCGGGGATTGTTGTGTCAAGCAACAATACCGGCGGGTATTATATGAAGAATATAAACTCAAATGTGGCGGTAAACGCCAGCCGTATAACTTCGTCTCAGAACAGTGTAATTAAAACAGGCAACATTTGGGAAATTATCAGACCTCAGGTAATAAACGGTGTAACCAACAGTAACCTTAACTTAAGAGACCTGCCGGATGTGTCTTATGCGGGCGGTATTGTGGGTGTGATTGACCTCAAGCAATATATTGACCCAGAAACACGTGAGCAGCAGGAAGAAAACGACATAAGCCTATCGCTTAGTGAAGTGAACGCAAAGGCATTGCATGTGGGAGATGTGAGGATAGGCTTTGGAGCAAACAACTTCAGACCCAACCAATCAGCAATAATTGTAGGTGAGTATGCAGGCGGTGTTGCAGGCTTTGTGGGTGAGGAAACTTATCTGCAGGATGGGTTCTTCCAGATTAAGACCGACAGCAGAATAAGAGTGGCGACCGCCGGAGGCGGAATTGCGGGAATAAACTACGGTCTGCTTGATCAGGTATATGTTTCGCCCGACAAATCCGAGCTCAAAAGTCTTGACGCCAATACAAAGGCGCTTACGAGCCTAGGGACGTCTAATACGTTTAATAAAGAGTTGTTCTGGAGTTCTAACGGCAGTGGTATTAACCTGAGGCTGGGCGGAATTACAGGTATAAATATTGTGGGCGAAACTTTCTTGGGTTCGGGCAGCATAACAGACTCCCTCAGCCGTGCGGATGTGCGAAACCAGAGCGCATTGTCGGTTGGAGGTATTGCCGGAGCCACATACGGCGGAAGATTTGTAAATGTTTATACAACCGGAGGACTGCTTGCCAATGTTAGTCTGCCAAGTGCTACTATCGGCGGAATTGTGGGCGAAATTTTGCAGGCAGACAACAACAATCCATATATTGTGTCTATAACTGCTGAAAAGCGCGAGGTTACTTTTGCCGCTGCGGTGGCTATGAACTTCTATCTTATTGAGGATTTTGCTGCGCTGCGTACCTTTACTCAAAATGTGTCAACTATTCAGAACCACGGCGGATATGTGGATTATGGTGACTATAGCCATCCCACCAACCCGGGCACAAACAGTATTGCCGTAAACGTAGCCTTGAGTGAAACTCAGACCAGATCAGAGCGTACAATTTATGATTTGTATGACGGACACGGATATCGTGATTCACTGAGTGAAAACCCGTCGGGCCGAAGTCTTGCCAGAATCGGTGCGCTGTTTGGGCTCAGCACACACTATCAAAAAGATATTGATGTGTGCGTGAGCGATGGTGAATTTAACTTCAGCAGCATGTATATATATAATAAGTATAAAGACAATGTTGTTGCAAACAGAATAAGACTTTTTATGGGCATTGACGCCGGTCACGGCGGCAGCCAGAGCGGAACGGGCACAAATAAAAAGAATGTAAACATAATCAGCACACAGGATATGATAAACTTGTTTGACATAAGCGACAGTGGGTTGGAGCCCAAAGAAAAGGAAGATATCTTCCCCAAGGGCACATGGAGCGAGAGAATCTGGAAATATGACAGTGAATATGCTCTTCCATATCTTAAGTATGGTTACATGCCGGCAGTGGAATATATTTATACTCCTGAGGACTTCCAGCGAGTGTTTAAAACTCCTTCTGCAAAAAAGATATATTATGTTATGGCCGACCTTGACTTTAGCGTGCTGAGTGACACAAGATATATTATTGATTCAAACTTCCGCGGTCAGATTATAGGTGTAACGCAATATATCCAAAAGAATAACAAGCTGCTTGGCAGAAATCCGATATTGTTTAACCTTGTGCTAAATAATACGCCCGTAGCTAACCATGCATTGTTCCAGAGGGCTACAAACGCGGTGTTCAGAAACTTGGATTTTGTAGTGCGCGAATATTATGATGATTTCCCGATTACGCGCGGAGGACAAATTCCTCCGCTGGCCACAACAAGTGCTGTAGTGGCGGCTATTGCCACCAATACAACATTCAGCAATATTAATATTTATGGTAAGTTAACAACAGATGTGACTAAAAACTATTTGCACACATACACCATGACGGGCAGCACAAGAAATGAACATTATTTTGTTGTAACTACGAATGATCCTGTGTTTACTTCGGCCGATGTTGCTTCGGGCACACCTCTTGATCAGGAAAAAATCGGCGAGAGCAAGTATAGAGAGGTTAATGTAATCAAAAACGGTGCTGTGGTTGATGTTGATGTGAACACAGGAAACATAACAGCCAATACCGGAACGTGGAATGGCTCCGACACCAAGGTGGGGTATGCTCTTGCTACATACAGTAGAGACGGAAACGGTAATATAATTCCGGGCAGTTGGACTGACAAAGGCATTTTGAAAACAGGTGCCAAGTCTTTCGGCGCACTTGTTGCAAACGGATTTAATGTAACCATAAACGGCTGTAGCGCAACTTTTAATGAGATAAGAGTTGAATTGACGAGCAATCAGGTGGAAGCTGACCAAGCTGTTATGATAGGTGGTCTTGGCGGAAATGTTTCGGGCACTGTAAAACCGTTTATAAAAGAAGTGAACGGCACAGAAGTAACCTTTGAAACATCTTTTAGAGGAGATATAACATTTAGCGCTAGGAACCTAGAAAACAATCAGGCTGGCGGCGCTGCAAGACCCGGCAATATGGGTGACATACGAGAGCTTGATGTGGGTGGCGTGTTTGGAAAGTTTAACGGAAGAGCAAGCGGTCTTAGTTATAAGTCACGCTTGAACGGCATAAAGGTAGGAAATGAAACTACGGGCGTGCTATATCGCAACAAAGGAGCGGGAGCTGAGAACAGCAAGAATGAGTTTTATGTGGCAGTGGGCGGACTAATAGGCTCCACCGAAATACCCAAAAACTCGATTGTCAGCGACTTTAGCGTATCTGACTCGAGTATTGATGTGTCAAACGGCGGAAATATTGAGGCTTATGTAAACTTTGCTGCAACAAACCAGAACGGACAAAGTTTGCAGGGTGACTTGTCACTTGGCGGTATTGTAGGCATCAACGGCATCCATCTGAGCAGCACGAGCTTTGTTCAGGCTTTGCCATATCAATCAGTTATAGCAGGCATCAGAAGTGCCGGATTTGTTTGGAACGGTAATATTTCGGACCCGCGGCCTACTACCAATGTTGTTTATATCGGCGGTGTTGCCGGAAGAAGCAGCGGCCGAATTGAGGGAGTTAATACTTCAGCCAGAATAGAAGTTAGGGACCTTAATGAGAACAGCGGTGTGACACGTGACAATCGTGTATATGCGGGTGGTATTGTGGGTCAGGCCAGCACCATTACAATTAACAATGTTATAGCTCACGGACAAGAAATAGCCATCAACTGTGGCGGAACTACAGACCTTTCAGCAGTTTTCGCTGGCGGAATTTTGGGTTACACTACTGCAAGCTCACAGATTTCAATGTATAACGCCGTTTCGGCATATGACATAAATGTGGCAAAGGATGCTGATACCAATGTGTTGAGTGAATATCAGAAGCAGCGTAATGTTGTGGTTGGCGGCGTAATAGGATGGGCAGTAACGCTTCAGATGGCAAACGCTTTAAACCTTGGCGACATATATGTTGGAACCCTTTTGACATATGAGGCTTTTGCCGGCAGCGGTTTGAATGTTGTGAATGACGGAAAAACGAGTGAAGTTACTATCGGCGGGTTGATTGGAGTAATAACTCAGGAATATCGTACCTACGCTCAAGGAAAGAATAATATAGCGGCTCTTCAGAAAACAAAGGACAAGGGCAGTGTAAGCGCGGCAAAAATAACATACGCAGGTCTTACTACTGTTCAGGCGCAGGCTACGACTGTGACTTCGGGCGGCACAAAATATGAGCTGCCATGGACACGACTAAATGTTGGCGGCGCTGTGGGCAAGATACACGACCAGAGTGATACAAAGGAAAATCTTGAAAAAATTCTTACTGACATAAAATGCGACCTGTATTTTGCTGACGAAGTAACCAATATATATAGTAATGATTACGGGAACGCAATAACTGATATAAAATATAGCGGCAAACAGGGTGGACCTAAAGAGGATGCTATAATCATAAGCACAGCTTTTGGTGTGAGTGCTACGAATAGCAGTATTCCTCAATATGCTTTGGGATATCTTATATCAAACATACTGCTTGATATCGACACTATGAACACCACAAGCATGCCATATGTGCCGAGTGTGCTGAGAAATATGCTAAGCGAAATATTTGCAGGCAACAATGGAACTAATACTACACATTACACCAAGCTTTTTGAAAGCTTTAACGGTGTTTTGAAGTCAGGCGGCTTGTCTTATACCAATTTTGACGGGCAGCAAGACGGTTCACGATATAATCCAAACAACTTCCCGGCATTGCTTAACTTCTATTCAGGCGGCAAGTTTATGCCGATTAAGATAACCGGAAATGACACTGAGTGTTTGACAATGCTTAGCTCAATGCAAAGCGGAAAATATTATATTTTGACAAGAGATATAATTGCATCCTCAACTCTAAGCATCAGTCCCGGCGGATGGTATCTTAACGCAAATACCTATACCATAAAAGTGGCACAGGATATTGACGGCAGAAACACTCAGCCGGTGTTTAACGCAATTCCGGCAGGAGCTACGATTGTAGGCCTCTTGCTTGATAATGTAAATATCACCACAGGTAATGCTCCGCTTGCCATAACCAACAACGGCACGCTGTTTAAGTGCGGCGTAACAGGGGATGTGAGCGGCAGCAACACGGCAGGCTTAGTTGAAACCAATAACGGACGTATATTGTCAAGCTTTTCAAGAGTGAATATGATGAGCTCCGGTGTAAGTGCTTCGGGTATTGCGGTGAGCAACTCAGGTGAGATTATTGCAAGCTTCAGTACCAGCACAATGCACACAAGCAATGGTTCGGTTAAGTTTGCAGGTATTGCTCTTAACAATGTCGGTACCGGTATGATTTCAAACTGTTATACTGATTCCAACATGATAAACGAGGGCGATATGAGCGGCGCCAATACCTATGCAATAGCAAATTGGGCAGACGGCGCAATCTTTAACTCAGCATATGACAGAAATGCATTTGTAGGAAATATTCTGGAGCGAAAGCCTGACGGTAATATGCTTATTACAGGAGTTGTGTCTAGTTATATGGTTGGCGGCGAAAATGGCACATGGACACGTAACAGTTATGCCACAAACGAATATATTACCACCATTCCTCAGCTTACGGCAAACTTTACGGATGCAAACAAGATTTTGACTGGCGGGTTTACAGTTCCAAATTATGCATACAAAATGTATGAATACACATATGATGCAACCAACCAAACTTCGGGAGCATATAAGTCAACCGAGAGCGGAAGCAACACTGAGGATGTAATTTATGTTGACGACAGCTGGTTTAACTCAGGCTATGGCATGATTGATATGTTTAGGCTTATGTATTCGCAGGAAGCAAAAGTAAAACTGCTTCAGATGATTTATACCGGAAACGGAAACGAACCCAAAGCGATGAGCGAAACCGACCCGTGGAACGGAGGAGTTTTAAGAGAGACCAACCACTTTGAGGATGGGCCTTATCAGATAACCAATATCGGTGTGTTTGAACTGTTTATGTCGCGCGACACAAAGGACGGAGTTTCAAAAAAGAGTTGGTATATTTTGAAAAACGATATAAGCGCACTTGCTTATGACGAGTGGTCACCTGTCTTTAACGGTGAAGTGGACGTATTCGGAAATTCAACCTCCGGAAACAGCAGCAACCCTGCGGCTTTCTATGGAGACTTTAACGGAAACAACAAAAAAGTGCTTAATCTGCAGTCACAGTTCGGTTTATTCCGAATTATAGTTTCAGCAAATGTAAGTGATTTCTCAAGAAATAAGTTCTATAGCAACAATCCCATCATATATGACCTTATTATTAAAGACTCTGTTTCAAAAACAGGTATGGTGGCGGGATATATGGGCAAAGGTGCCGAAATAATAAATGTTAGGCTTGAGGACTGTGGTGTTATAAACGGTAGCATAATATATGTTGATCAGAATGGCGTTTCTCAGAGTGACAACTATACCCTTAGCGGTGTCTCTCAGATTTACGGACCACGAGTAAATGGCGGCCTTGCGGCTGAGCCTCAGCTTGGCATCGGCACATCAGCTGTCACTATTGGATATACGGCGGGCGCATTTGTGGGTTATATGACAGGCGGAAGTATTGTTGACTGTGATATTTCTACTTTTGGTATGACGGTGAGAGCACGTGATTATGCCGGCGGTTTTGTGGGCAGAATTGTAATAAGACAAGATGACTATGCTCCTATAATTTCACTTCAAAACGGAACGTTTGTCACAGGGGATGTAACGGTCATTGCCCATACGGCGGGCGGTATTGCGGGTCAAGCCAACAAGTTTGCCATTGGTGCAGGTGCTGATGAAGGCGGCACATATGTCAAGGCTTATGTGACTCAAAGCCTTAAAAACTTTGGCGTAAGTAATAGTGTAATGCCGGGAGGTTTTAATGCAAACGGATGGTATAACAACGCTTTGAGATATCAATATGATACAATGACTACTAATTTTGTATTGGATATTACGGCTGTTTCAGATTTTATGAAAGGCTTTGATTTAGACAGCAACATTACTGTTGCGGGCTTTGCAGATCATACCAAAGAAGAGCTGGGACTAAACCTTAACAAGGGGCTGGGGCTTAACACCATAGCTCAGGGTGGTTTGATTGGTGAGGTTTCTGACAAAGACAATGAAAAGGATACACCTACGCTTCACACCAATACGCTTATAAACATTAAAGGTAAGACAGCAAATCCTACGTCGCAAGCTGGCAACTCGGTTGTGAATGTGACTTTTGGTACAACTGTTGAAAACAATATTGCAACAAGGGTTGCTTATTCGGGCGGTGTTATAGGAAACTCTCTTGCTCCGGCACTTACAACGCAGGAAATTGACTTAGAACCAAGTAAGCCGGTAAGACTTAAGATAAGTAATGTAACAAATAATTCAAGTGTAGAACAGGAAAGTGTTATAATTGTAATGACAAACGGTCAGCCGGACACGAGTAAACAGGTTTCAGCGGTATATTATGGCGGTATTGTGGGCTATATGCCGTATGGTGAAATCAAAGATGTTCGCAATAACGGTTGGCTTGTAGCACGATCAAATACAAGTCAAAAATTGTTTGTCGGCGGAGTTGTCGGAATGATGGTTGACGGCTCTATAATTATAAGCAGTTCTAATTTTGAAACTGTGGGAGGTGCTGCTGCCGAACTTGGAGGTCGTGATGGTTATGGAGGTCCTGCCGGATCGGTTGGCGGTGTTGTGGGACAAATTATGAAAGGCAGCATTTTGGGCCAAAGCACTGGTGTGCAGATTAAAAACTATTCTCAAATTAAATATGCAAACTATGGCGGCGGAATTGTAGGATATGCAACAGTTCCGGAAGGCTATGGAGGTGTTGAGTCGCCTACTCACATTAAATATGCCGAAAATGCCGGAGACTTTGAAGGAAATATAATTTGCATGGGTGGTGTTGTAGGCGGAATACGGCTTAATGTAGATATAGGATATCTTAACAACAGCGGTAATATAACTTCTATGTTGCCAAATCCCGGGGCTGATGCTTATGCGGGCGGTATTATAGGGTATGTATATCAGGATGCGGCTTATAATATTTTGGACTGCAAAAACATGGGCGATGTAAAGCACAGTGCTACAACTACTGCTTATGCGGGTGGTATAGCGGGTTACATTTGGGGTAGAACTACAGGCTTGGAGTCTGAGGTAAAGATTGTTGTGAGCCGAAGTAACAACGAGAATGCTGTAATAGGTAATATTGCGGGCGGTATAATCGGTTCGGGAGTAGGCATAATTGATCTGACAGGTTCAAATACCGGAGATATCGGAAATGTCAACGGCAATACTAACACGATGACTGCAGGCGGTATTATAGGGCAGTTTATAAACGGCAAGCTTAATATATTTAATGCCGACAACAAAAATAATATCGTGAGCGGGCAGGAGAATGCCGGCGGCATTATAGGTAAGATAATCAATGGCGGTTCGGTAAACATCGATTTGAGGAGCAATGTAATCAATGATAGTGCCAGCATTGTCAGCGGCAACGGAAATGCCGGTGGTGTCGTAGGTTGGATTGCATCAAGCGCCGGAGAGGTAACGATTGAACGCGGTACAAGCGGTCAGCCGGTTATTACCCGCGGCACGGTGCAGGGCAGCGAGAGTGCCGGAGGATTTATCGGCAAGCTCGAAAGAAGTATGCTTATAGAAAGCATTACCAACGAAGGCTCGGTTACTGTAGATTCATCCGGCGGCAGTGCGGGAGGTATTGTCGGATATGCCCAAGGAATTTATAGCGGAGATGTTTATAGCATAATAATAAGAAACCCCATAAATAAGGGTAACATAATAGGCGGTAATTCCGGAGGTATTGCAGGATATATAAGAAATGTGCGCATTGAAGTCACTTCAGGCACTGTCAACGTAGCGGGTGTCGAAATAAGAGGTGGCAACGGCGGCAGCTCGGGCGGAATTGTAGGACTGCTTGCCAGTGGTGAGATTGCGGGCTCAGGCACTATTAATGTTTATGGAAATGTCGGCAGTCTTGCAAGCAACGGGCCAAGGAGCTCGGGCGGTATTGTAGGCAAAATAGAACCGGCAGATCAGGGGCGCGTTATTAACATAACCAACTTCCAATTTGTAGGACAATATGTTGAGGCTTATCTTTATGCGGGCGGTGTTGTGGGATATGTTGAGGCCAACGGCAAACCAAGTGCTACAATAAACATAAGCGGAACTAACGGAAGCGGCACCAGTGTTGAAAGCATCGGAAGTGTTAATGAGCATGCTGCTGCCGGCGGAATTGTGGGCTTTGCTCAGGGAGGAAGTACTCCTATAAATATTTATAACTCCAACAACTATGGGCAGGTTACATCGCCTACGGCCGGCGGAATTGTCGGAATGGCTATGAATACCAACATTGACGGCATTAACGGCGGTTCGGGCTCGGTTGTTGGTGCTACAAATGCCGGGGGTATACTTGGTGCTCCGGATGGCTCGGGCGTTAATATAGCACGCGGAGGCAGTTCGGGCTTGGTGTCGGGCAGCAACGCCGGCGGTGTGATAGGAAATACTCAAACACCGGCACGTTCGACCAATTATACAATTGCAGTGGGCAACAGCTTTGTTGCAAATGGTAACACCATAACGGGCAGCATTATTGAGGTAAGCGGCACCATAACGGGCGGCAATGCCGGCGGATTTGCGGGCAGAAATAACGCTTCTCACACAATGAATGCTGATATTGAAATATGCAAAAGTGACGGAACTATCGGAGACTCAAACAGTGGCAACGTGGGAGGTGCGATAGGGTGGGCTCAGGGCATCAGCGGCGGGCTTCTCAGTCACTTGAAGGTCGGCAAAGTTACTCTAAACGGCAAGACCAGCATCGGCGGATATGTAGGACATCTTGAGTCGGGGGGAATGAGCGCCGACGGTTCGCTTAGCGGAATGATTACTTTTGCCAACGGTTTGACAGGCAATGTGGGCGGATATGTGGGCAACGTTAAAGCTTCAGGCACAATAAACAACCTGAAAGGACTTCAGATTAACGTCTTTAGCACAACTACTGCTAAGACATTTGGCGGCATTGTAGGAAACTTTGAGTCAGGCGGAACCGTGAGCAACTGTGATAGTTCGGAAGGGGGCAGCCCCTTTGAGCTTAACATTGAATACAAGGGCGGAATTGTGGGCAAGTTTGGCTCAGCCATCACTATAAGCAACTGCACAAACAACATTTCAATCAGAAGTGCGGTTGGCGCAGTAGGCGGCTTTGTGGCAAAAACTACATCCACAGTCACATTCTCGGGCACAAACACCAACAATGGCAATATTTCACGAACTGCTGATGGCTCTGGTGAAAAGATGGCCGGCGGCTTTGTGGGTGACGCCACCGCTGTGTCAATGAACAGCGGCACACACACCAACAGTGGGCAGGTTACAGTTAATGCAAATGGCTCCGGTGCAAGCAACATAGCTCTGGCAGGCGGTTTTGCAGGAAGATATAGTGGAACAAACGGGCTAAGCGGGTTTAAGAATACAAATGCGGTTACAGCAACGTGTGTACTTTATAAAAGTGGAACGCCAACGTATATATCTCTGACTGAGCTAATGGACCGCGGTTATGCTGCTGCCGGTGGGATAATAGGTGAACTGAAAAGTAATGTAACGATTAGCGGCACAAATAGTGGTACCATACAAGTAAGCAAAGGCTCAGGTTACGCATGGTATCGTGGGACGACTTGGGATTATTACGAAAATACTTATTGGTGGACGACCGACAAAATTTATATTACAAATGGTTATGCAATACATTTACAGGGTTATTTTATTGGATATTGCAATAATTCTATTAACTATAATTCTGTAACTAGATATTTTGGGAAATACTCAATAGCTACGGATTCTTATGGTGGATTTAGTTTTATAGTAGCGGTTGGAATTGCCCAAGATGCGGGAACTGCTGACGATGCTAAACAACTTATGGAGAGTCGTGTAGATGGCGGGACTTATACTCCTACAGAGGCTAATGGAGCTTCGCACGGGGATACCGCATCGTATGCGGATCACACATATTCATGGACAAGTTTTATAAGACCAAATAATGAAATAATTTAATGCAAGTGACATACATAAAAAATCTCTGACAAAGTGTCAGAGATTTTTTAATTAACAGTGATATGACTGAGGGTAAAGATGTGTTTAATTCCATAATGTAGGATCTTCTTGTTGTGTGAAGCCTGAGTTAGGGTTATTCGAGCCTTGGGTTATTCCTCCTACTTTGTCAATCATAACAGCTTTATATTCAGGATGATTTTTTGTAGCAGTAATTCCGACTGCTTTAACTTCTTCTTTAAAATTTGCACCCCATATTTGTCTTTCAAGCAGTAAGAACTTCTGCATACTTTCAATTGGAACGGACGTTCCGTCATTAAAGGTCATAAATTGGTCAGATAGATTTGGATTAGAGAGTAAATACTCCTGATACTCTTTGTCATAAACAGTTGCAAACCAACCTACTGACAATTCTAGCCAATCAACCAAACCCGGTTCTGTGAAAGGGTTGCCGTGATCAGCGTGATATTTATTTAAAAGAGAAAGTGCTTTGTTAATTGTGGCTGCTCCTGGTCCATCTCCAAGCAACTGTTGCATAATTATTGCAGTGGAAGCAGTTGGGTGTGCAGGATCAAGTGCTTTAGATATAAAATCGCTTGCCTGATCAATGGTATATTGTCCGCCCATATATTCATGGATTTTTTGCAATGCTAAGTCTGTGTTGCTTATTTTGCCGTCACCATCAATATCGTGCGGTAAAACATCGCCCCAACCGCCACCGATGTCATTTTGGTTATTGTTTCCGCCGCCGCCTTGGCCGCTGTGGTCACCTTGAGACACCAACACATAACCGACTCCCGCCACCAACAAAACTGCAGCAGCTCCAATGGCTGCTATAAGCCCCCAATTGGTCGGCTTTTTAACAGTTTCTTCTGTATTTTTTAGTATTCCGCCGCCCTGATTTACTACCTCTCCCTTTTTATTTACTGTAGGAAAAAACGATGCAGTAGTAAGAAATTCATTCGGGCTCGGTGTTCCTTTGTTTTTAGCCATATTAAGTTCCCCCTTTTGGCGCAGACTTTTGTGCCCGCTCCAACTTGACTGTATTATAATATATTTTACTAAGTTTGTCAATACTATTTTTTTTTGCTGATTTCTGCCGCAAACACTTGCGGAAGACTATTATCCTTGTTCCTTTGGCGGAAAGGTTTGTGTCATTGCCATCAATTCGTTTGCTATTGCCATTTCTGCGGCATATTGCAGGTATGTTCCATGGAAGTTGTAGTTTGCCGGCATGCGTGTCATTGATGACATTTTGTGCGCAATGTTGGAGACTCCGACCGGTCTGTCTTTCATAGGTCTGTCATCAATGGCCCAGATGTTATAATTTTCATTTGTCAGATTTGTTCCTTCTATTTCAAACTTTCCAATTTGGTCAACTTGCAAAAGAGTTTGATAAAATGCTGCTCGGGTAATTTCGTATTTAAGCTGCTTTTCAAGTAACTCGGTTTCTGTTGCAGGAGATTTTTTATTTTTGCGACTATGTTTTTTGTTTGCCTCAATAAAGTCTCTGGCGTCGTTAAAGTCAGCGCATACGGTTTCATAATCCAGCCCCATTGCAAATTTTTCAACAAGTCCTTTTTTTGCAGCTGTTTCTTTCAGTTTTTTGGTGCTTTCTATTTGAGCTTTTATCATTTGGTCAATGTTTTCATCGGTATTTTTTGTGGTGAAAGATATTTGCTCGTCAAGATAGACATATTCACCTGCCAGATGGTCAATAACTTCTTCGGTTGTGTGGCCGCCCGGAGCTAGTTTTTTGTTGTAGGGCATATGCGGGCCCAGAAACTTCTTCTTTTCAGTCAGAACTGTGCAGAGGAAATTGTATTGGATCATGCCGCGTTCCATTTCTGCAACCTGCTCACGGCTGAGAGTGGGGAGATCTTTCATTGTTTGGTCAATGAGGTTAGGGTTTTCTTGCAGTGCCATAGTAAGCGCTGAGTCGCCGTATTTGTTTAGCACGAGTTTAAGCTCGTCGGCACTGAGCTGGTGATTTAGCAACTCTTGTGTGAGCTCTTTTTTGCTCCACTGTTTTTTGCCGGATTTTATGTCTTTGACAAATTGCTCTTTTTCAGCATCTATTTCAGCGAGAGTCAAAGCAAATTCTTCGTCTGAAACTTCTTGCCACTCTGCTTCTTTGTCAGGCTTCTTCTGTGCTTCTTTATTGGAAATTCCCATGTTTCACCTCGCCTGAATTGTAGCATATATCACACAGAAAGTCAAGGGGGAAGGCTGGCAATGATATAGCATAAACGTTCGGGACCACTTACTGACGTAATTAGGAAAAGGAATTAAGGCGGTTTGCAGGATTGTTCAGCGGCAGTTGTTTAAATGCATTGAGGGAGAAAGGATGGGCGATTTTTTGTAAAAAATGGCCCGTTGTTTTAGGTATTGCTGTGAAGTGCTTTAATATAGTATATATAATATATTATATCTCTCATTTATTTGACTTTTTTACACAAAATAGTTTAAAATAAAGGGTGTAAATACCCTTTGTTGTGCGCTTAATTAGGTCACGGACAAACAAGCTTGCCCAAAACCTAAGTTTCGCTTACAATAGACTTGCAGAGTTGTCGGGTTATTTGGGAGAAGAGCATATGAAAAAACTCCTCACTATTTTGGTGGTAATGCTTGTTGGTGTATCGGGGCTGCTGCTTTATGGCTGCGGCGACAAATACGCCAATTTGTCTATTGAAGTAAGGTCGGTTGCTGAGCTGAACTCTGAGGGCGTGCTGGTTATGTATGTGGGCGACGAGCCGCAAGAAGTGAATATTACCGTTAAAAATGCACCGGGAGGATTTAATTTTGTGCCTCTCATCAGCATGACCAACCCAATAGTCAGCGTTGAAGAGGACACCCGCATAAGCGGCAATGTTGTAACAAAAAAGATAGTGGCTCTTGAGCCCGGAAAAACAATTGTAAGTTTTATTACAAGCGAGGGTGACAAGCGCGCGAGCCTTAACATAAGAGTAATTAAGCGGGCGGAGAGTATTTCGTTTAAGAATCAAAGTAATGTGGCTGCCATTGAAAATGGGTTAGGCTCAATCATAAAGCTTGGAATTGATAATCTTACTATTATGCCGCAAAACAGCAATCAGCGCGATATTTCTTTCACAATACCTACGCCTGTCAGCGGCGTGAGTCTGAACGCTGACGGAACACTGGAGATAACAGGCTCTGTCAGTGCGAGCTTTGTTGATGTTAAGGCTACTGTTATGGAAAACGGCAATCCTGTTATGAATGGAACCAACGAAGTATCTGCTATAGGACGCATTGACATTGTGAGAGCCATGAATTCAAAGCTTTTTATCGCTGGCTCAACCGATAAGCTGATAAGTGAGGGCAGTGCGTCCGGAGATATTATGCTTGTCAAGAATATGCAGACACTCAACACTATACGTGTTAAGCTTGATATTGAAACTCACGGACAGGCCGTAACGGTAAATTATCCCACCTCATCAACCGAGCCGGTTGACGTAAATTTGATTAGTGTGACTGATTATAACAGCGGCGCAAACAGAGTTTATGTGTTTGATATTTCGGCAATCAGATATTCCGGCAGCTATCTTTTGAACTTTAAGGTTGAGCTGAGCAACTATGTGGGCAGGTTTAAAAATTATGGAACAGCGGTAAATGTGACATGCGACAGCCTTATCCGCGACTTTTCTGTTAATAATGTAATTAAGACTCAAGAGCCACAATATTTTCATGACATAGATGTTTATATCGGCGACAACAACGGCACAACTTTCAGGCTCAAGGTTGCTGACCCTGCTGATATTCCCACTGCCAACAATAGGTTCTTTATGGAGCTGTATAAGTATAACGGCAGCATCTATGAGCTGGTGCCCAATCCCACCGATATGTTTGATTTCTGGATGAGAAATACTCAGCTTAGTCATCAGAACGGAATTTTGGGTGTGAGCAACGGTACGGGAGTGGACGCAATAAGCAGCAGCAGCGGGGCGGACCTCAGAGTGAGGGTAAAGCATCCGAGCATTACAATTACAGACAACTATATGATAAAGATTGTGGCTGAGAGGCCTGCCGCTGAAGAGAAGTATCAGGACCTGATTGATTATTATAACAACAAATACAGCGACAGCATGAGTGTTGGACAACTGAGAGCTTATACTCAAGTAAAACTTAATATGTTTAAGGGCATAACTTCAATCGATGGCTTTGAATATACTTCACCCGACTCCATAGGAGACGGGACATGGTCGTGGCAGACAGGAATGGGGACGGGAGCACTAAACAGTGCAGGAATTAATGTCAACATGGATCTTGTGGGTCAGCACGAAATAGAAATTTTTGTGGGGCCCTATGACGCCAGAAACAGAACAATTCAGGCGTATAGCAGTGTAGCTAATATTGTGGATGTTGAGGTAGACTATAGCGGAACAAATGCTGTTTTGATTCTGCACCCATATAATGTAGGCAGTGCGATTATTTATGTGTCAAGCACCACAATGCTTGCAAGCGAGTATAAAACAATAGCAATAAATGTGTTTAAGCCGATTGACAATGTGTTTGTCGGGCTTTCGGGTTATGACACAAGTAATGTAGGAAATGTTGTTTATCAAAACATTGGCGGGCAAAATACGCTTGAAGAAGTAACAATTAAGGTCAACAAGACCGTAAGGCTTGAGTATTATACAGATCCTGCCAAGGCTGAGATTAAGAATATTCAGTATGAGGTGTATAAGTATACTAAGTTTGCAAATGACAGTATTAATCCTGCAAGCGGAGTGCTGCTTAGTTTGGGTTCAGACGGTAAGTATTCTTTTAAGGAAACTGTTCAGAACATACCAAATGTTACAGTATTTGAGTTTGACCCGGCAACACGAGGATTTTATATCACACCTTCAACATGGTCAGTAGATGCCACGCCTTATGTATATAAAGTTTTGGTTACATTCTTTGACTATGCAAACAATCCAACCGTTCAGGAATTTTTCATAAGAGGTTATGTTCCGATTGAGAGGATAAACATAACCGCAACGACTAACATAATCTATAACCCCGAATTTTTGGGGTATGAGGACATAACACTTGGCAAGCACTCAACAGTGCTTGAGTTAACAGTACTTCCGAGCAACGCTACCTTTAAGTTTGACCCAAGCGGCTTTGATGCATTTGTTGTTCACGAGGGCGGAAGCTCCGCGAACTCAAGCATGCTCAGTTGGACTGACCTCGGGCTTAACAGGTTTGAGTTCAGTGTAAATATGGGGTATACTATCAGCAGCGACCGTATGGCGTATATCGTGGCCAAGGTTGAAGAGTTTGGCGTGCCAAGATACGGGAACATCGGTATACTTGTTAAGAACCCTATAGTAGTTACGGGTATTGCTGCCGAAAATGTAATTGACAGTGAAATTATATTCAAGATGGGGATATCTTCGCCGTTTACGCTGGATATTACAGTTTTGCCGCTTGATGCATTTAACCGCGGCGTTGAGCTTTTGCAGTTTGTCAACACCGGCACCATACAAAACCCTGTTTGGGTGAGGGTGGACGAAAATATTAACCCTGGCAGTCGTGTATTTGCAGTAAGCGGTCTTACTATTACTCCGATTAAGGCAGGACAGGCAAGGCTGGTGGTTGTGCCCAAAGACAAAATAAAGAACGCCAATTTTGACTATGATTGGAATAAAGTTCTGGATATCTTTGTTGATGTTACCGACGGCAGCATTGACCACCCCTATTATGTGAGCAGCCTTCAGGAGCTTAAGGATATAGGACTTTCAAGTGACACCATGAATAAATATTATGTGCTGACAAGAGACATTGCTTTCGGTGCGCTGGAACCCATTGGTCTGAGCATAAATACAGCATTCACAGGCGGACTTAGCGGAAAATATACCCGCACCCGCGGTGAGCAGTATTACACCAATTATAATTCAATTAAATCTATAGTATTTTCTACTGTGACCTCAAATGTTGAATATCTGGGGCTGTTCTATCGTCTTGAAGACAGCGGTATTCCTCAGACGGTCACCAATGAACAATCGTCCTTCTATGAATATAGCGGCACGGGCTCTTCAGAGAGGGGTGTGGTCTATGATTTGACAATAGGATACCAGCACATTCAGGCGACTTTCAACGGAACACAGCTTGTTTTTGGAGGCACGGCTGCAATAAATGAAAGCGGAACTCTCAGAAACGTTGTGGTTGAGTATCCGGCCGAAGGCGCAACAGGCTTTGCCGTAAACTTTATTACAACTGCGGGCACGCCGTTTACGTTTGGCGGACTTGTTGGTGAAAACCGCGGAGTGGTAACACTTGACGATCAGACTAAGGTGGGAGTAGTCGGAAAGATTACTGCACAGACGGGAGACCCAATAAACTATATCGGAGGTGTTGCAGGTCTTAACGCGGGCAATATCATCGGTGTATATTCTGATGTTGATGAAAGTAATATTCAGATTAACTTTGGAAACGCAGGGTATACTTCAAACTTAAATATTGTGGCGACAGCTACCGGAGGATTGTCGGCTTTAAACATGGGCCTTGGAGGCATTGCGGGCAAAAACACGGGGCTGCTTAATGGTGTGGCTTCAAATGGTAAAATAACTTCAAATTTCAACTTTGTGGGCGGCGTAGCCGGTCAGAGTATAAATGACGGTATAACTATTACGGATACAGAAATCTTTGGTGTGCCCACTGCAATGGATAACGTAATTAAAAACAGCTTTAGTTCGAGCATAATTTCTGGTGACTACTATGTGGGCGGTCTTGTAGGAAATGCAAATTCCACCTATATTTATGGCAGCAGTGCCGAAAACTATAAAAGCTTTGGACGAACTAATGCAAATCGTGCTTTTGTGACAGGAAACAATTATGTGGGAGGTCTTGCGGGCAGAGCAGAAAGTGCCGACATATCATACAGCTATGTTGTATCATATTTTGACGACAATGCGTCGTTTGACATTTTGAATAATGCTGCGGGTTATGCAGGCGGATTTGCAGGTGAAATGCAGGGTGGAACCTTCAGCCATGTTGCTGTGTTTGCAAACGTAAGCGGAAGTACCCGAGGCGGCTTTGTGGGCAGTCACTTAGGCGGCACTGCCGTAAATTACCTTATGGTTAAAGCTTATGGACCCACTCAGCTTACGGGTAGCGGAGCCCTGAGCCCGACATATGGCTATCATGAACTAAACGGCGGCGCGGTTGTAACATATACTTATGCAGATATCAATGCTGTTGAAGCGGATACTGCAAATTGGGGCATAAATGCTTTGGTTAATGACGGACTTCCGTATCTTAAGAGCAGAAGCGGAATTTTGCCGCTGTTTGCAACCAATCCGCTGAGCGTTGATGCGATTGTTTGGGGTATGCTTGGCGCAAACAACGGAATATTCACTAAAACTGATACTCGTTCACTGATATTGTTTTTTTCAGCATCAACCGAGATTAGTGAAAAACAGCTTAACCGTGAAAACAACATTGACGTTGGCAGCTTTGCCGATGTCAGCGTTGTTCCTTTGACTATAAGAAGCAGCAGGGTAGAAGTAACAAGCAGTAACTCGGCTGTAATATCGGTTAATCAGAACGGAACGCTGCAGCTAAACGGTGTGGGAGATATTGTGCTGACGATTTCGTCACGTCTTAACGCATCTTTCAGCGTGCAGCTTGAGATAAGCGTCAAACACGGTATCAACGGCTTTGCGCTTTATAAGAATGCCAACAGAACAGAGGCTGACAAGCTCAGCAGTGACAGCTCTTTGCAGGTAAAAACGCTGAGTATGCTCACCAATACTACTCAGACGCTTTATAGCGACACTGAATTTAAGAAGAACATAGAAGGCACAATCTATAACCTTGTCAGCACCAAAGAGGTGGGTGTAAGATATTATGTGTATACTGATGATGATGTGTTGCTTGAAACCGGTACACAAAACGGAGGAATAGGGATTGCCGATATATTCAGAATCAATAATCTTCCGTGGCAGGTTGATACTGAAATTAGTTCGGGAAAAAATTACTGGTACGTTGACTTAAGCTTTAGCAGCACCAGCACAATATATGCTTTGCATAAGACCGAAGCAGTTTTAGACACTGCTATCAACGGTATTCGGGTATATGCTAAGCCGTATATCACTCAAAACATAAGCGGCGGAAACAAAACTGTCTTGATTGACCTCAGTGCTGAGTTTGAACTTAATATTTATAACGGTGCCACCGCCATAAGGTTTGGCGCCAGTATATCATCTGTCACCATGACCCAGCTTGACACTTATATTCTGGCAGTGACGATGGATACCGATGCCGATGAGGATGAATTTACTGATGCGGTTGCTGTTTTGACTGGTCAAGCCAGCAATGTTACATTCAGCGATTTAAAGATTGAGAGATCTGCGGTTGAGGAAATAAGGGATGGCAGCTTGCAGCTTATAGGAAAGAAAAGAATTTATACTATAACTTTTGTAAATAAGACAACACTGATAGAAATGAACCGTTATTATGTGCTTGATTTTGCAAGCAGTATTAATCCTGAGGTAAAGATAAGTCTTAACCTGGCTGTTAAGCCTCAGCCGATTATAAGCGCTGATATGAGCTTGTATACTGAAATGCATGATAAAGAAACCCAAACAGCAAAGACTTATATTGAAGAGGACGGAAAGGCCTCAATTGTATATAACGAAGTGCCTGCAATTATGAAGCTGGATGTTTATCCCAACTTTAGTTTTTATGACAGTTTCACCATAACATATACAAGTGATGCCGGCAGCAATGCTATGACTATTGCGCAGATGGCTTATGACAAGCTGTCCAATACATTCTCGCCGCATTCTGACTACAGTTCTGTTGCAATTCAAAATGGGCTTAAAATAAGCAAACAATCGGGAGCGGACAGCCCAATAAGCCCGCTTCCCGGACTGTATTCATACAGCAAGATATATTACTTCAGTCTGCTTGTGGCAAACACCAAACAGGTTCCGGATTTTAGCAACTTTAATGTGAGAGTAACATTCTATAAAGACGGAGTTATTGTTGACCCAAGAGATGTGACATATAGCTTTGTTAATATTTCTGAGCCGATTGTGACGCTGGATATTGCAAACAGAGCTCTTAACAGGAATGTTCCGGTTGGCACCAAACAAGAGATGACAGTAAATATCAGAAACTTTGACGGTGTGCCTGAGTTCAGCATAGAAAAGATATTCTGGGAAGGCAATGAGTTTGATATTATTAACCTTTCAACGCTCAATCCTCAGGTTCTTGCTTTGATTATGCCCAAATATGAGGACGGGAAGTATTACATTACTATTCCTGCAGGCACTGTGACGTCAGACGGCAAATCTTTGGCAGGGACTACAATAAGGTATAAGGCCGTTGCAACAAAGGAACAAAACCTGAAAAGGGAACAAATTTTGGATGTTTATGTGACCGAATATACTATTACAGGCATAAAGATTTCAAACACTGAGACGGTTGCTGACAGACAAAAACTTAACCTTGTTATTCGTGAAAGAACAAAGCTTAATATTGAGGTTGGCGTTGTTGCAAGCGACACAAACATGATATGTGCCAACGGCAAGACTGTTGAAGCAAACATACAAGACCTGACTGATGCAATCAACAAAGCGGGGGCTGGCGATCCTGCTGCCGGCGGCAGTGTAAATGACGGAGTATGGTGGTATTATGACAACACCGGCGCAATACAGCCGCTTTATGACAACCACACAGGTGAGCTTTATAATGGTGTGTTTAATTTTATGCCGTCAGCTGACAACAACAGTAAGTCTGTTTATGGTGAGAAGGTTGAAATTCCGACTACAATCGAACTGAATGTAAAGCTTAACTACAACGGCGGCAGACCGGCATTTGTAAAGGCAAATCAGCCTCTTAACAGCGGCATAAGGTCAAGAGAGCTGAGCTTTGAGTTTGTGCTTGAGTTTGGCTATCAGACACAGCTACGAAACGCTATACCTATTAATAATGCCGAAGAGCTGTATACTATGGAAGCGGGTAAGGACTACAGGCTTATTAATGATATCTATCTTCCGGCTCACACACCGATAAACACCGAGGTGGCCAGCCTTGACGGAAACGGAAAAACTATTTATATAACAGGCTTTGCTATGGGTCCCGATACACCGGGCGACCTTGCTTTGGGGTTGTTTGGAATTGTTCCGGCAAATACGCTTTTGATGAATTTAAATGTGCAGTATTGCAGCGGCGTTGTAAACCCGAGAGGGGTGACGAGTTATTATAGTTTGGACGATAACAGCCCTGCCACAGTAGAAGATTATGAAAACGATATTTCGCGCAACAGCTATTATAGAGTTACAACCTATCAGCCGATTAACACTTCGCTTGACCTGACATTTAATGCTCTTACCGGCGGCAGATTTGGCGGAATTGCAGCGAGAAATCAGGGTATTATTACCAACGCCGAGGTGTGCGGTAAGGTCAGGATATTTACTCCTGCCGGCACCAACATTCTCACCAGCGGCGGTCTTGTTGCGGTCAACGACGGATATATCACAAACAGCAAGGTTAAAAACTTTGATATAGTGGCAAACGGCGGTAGCTTGGGTGGCGTTGTGGGTATCAATAATGCAAGAATAAGCTCAACTTATTCTGATGGTATAAGGCTTGAAAACAATTCGCAGAGCGGATTTACGGCCGGCTTTGTATATCAAAACACCGCTACAGGTGTTATTAACAAGAGCTTTGCTCAGGGTAGTAGGCTTAGTGAAGACAACGGTATAAGAAACTCCGGCGGAGGAATTCAGTCGGCTATAAGCAACAGCGGATTTGTATATCTTAACAGCGGCACGATCAACGACAGTTATGCGAATATTATTTTGAGCCACAACTCAAGTCTTGCCGGATTTGTGTTTAACAACCAAAACGGCGGTGTAATTAATAACTGTTATTCTACGCCTACTGCGGCTCTTAACACCGCAGGTCCGGGTCAAGCCAATGACGCATCGGCCTTTACGGGTGTCAGCGGCGGAACAGTCCTTAATCAGGGTACAATAACAAACTGTTTCTATCTTGACCCCGGAACGGAATTTACCAGCTTTGTGAATGAGCGGGCCGTTAAGCTTGGCACTTCGGAATTTTCGGCTATGAGCAGTTTCCCGGGCTTTAATATAGCGCAAAACATGGATGGCGACACGGGTTACGGCTATACAGAGGGTTATACATGGTATATGACTGCAGGCAAGCCGCAGCTGGTGTTTATGCTCAGTCCTACAACAAGCGAATGGATTTATAAAAACCGCGAACCCAAACCCAGCCAGGAAAAAATATGGGACAGCGGTATTAGTGTGAGTAATGCTACTACTGCCGGTATATATAGCGCCAGCGCGGGCCCTGTTTCAGACTTTGTAGAGGTTCAGTATAGATTTGAGCGGGCACAAAGGGTAGTGAAAAACCCGGACGGGTCTCCGGTTCTGGACATCAATAATATTCCTGTGCTGGAAAATATTCCGGCAAATGGTAGCGGCTTTGTTGCGCTTAAAATTGTAAGCGCAAGCTATGGAACCGGAATTAATCAGACAAAAAATATTAATATTGACCTTGATATAAACAATAATTATGACATTTATATTTGGGTGGACCCTAGCAGTGCTACTCCTGCAACTGCGGTTAGACTTATTCAGTATAATGTTCCTGAGTATGTTGAATATCACTACATTGAAAAAACAGGTACGCCGAAATACGGCGATAAAGAAAACCCGAGAGTTGTTTATAATGTTGAAAGCTATAACTATGAGTTTAATAAGGTTATGAACAGCAGCGGAACGCGTCAATACGTGAGATTTATTGCTGACACAGACTTTAACATGGCTCCAAAATCCGCTGTAACGGCGCTGGCGCAGAATGGCGTGCAAAATACTGTTATTGAAGGCAACAACATGTGGATCAGCAACATTGTGCTTACATACACATCACAAACGGTGACAAACAAAGCCTTCGGACTTTTCTCTGAATTTAATAATGTTTTAGCAAGTGACCTTAATCTTAGCATCATAGAAATTAAGAGTTCCTCACACTATTTTGTGGGGGGCTTGGTAGGGTTTGCCAGCGGTAAAACCTATATAAACAATGTGAGAGTTGAAACCTACACGGGTGGCAACTCAGGCAGTAATGTGCTTACTCCATATCTGGTGCTGGGGCGTAACCTTGTGGGCGGTGTTGTGGGTTATGCGGTTGACAATTTTAGGATAGAAAACATAAATGCCGCAATCAATGTAAGTTCAACCTATATTTTGGGCGGAACAAACTCCAAGTATGTTTATGAGCCTCTCACTTATAACGGCAGTGGCAAAATCATCAGCAAGACCATTGAGGTGTCATATGCCGGAGCAGTGGTGGGTGTTTTGGATACCAATGCCATAAATGTTGGCGGCGACGGCTTCGGAACGGTTGCTAATGCCAGAAATATCACTGTGTCGGGTCAGACCAGAGTGGCAGGGCGTACGGCCGGCGGTGTATTTGGGCTTGTTGGAAGCGCTACGTATATTCGCGACATAAATTATGTTCTTGAAACGGGCTCTGTTCAGTATGTTCACGCAAACAACTATGGCGGCGGGCTTGTGGGCGAAAACAGAGGTAAGATGACTAATTCTTCGATAAGATATCCTGACAATGTTCAGATGCAGATAGATAGTGCTGTGGCTCAAACCAACCCTGTGGGCGGAACTACCGGCAACAGACAATTCTTTGCAAACGGTTCGGTTTCTGTGACTGCCATCGGCGGACTTGTAGGGTTTAATAACGACGGAATTATTTTGGACTGTGCCTCAAGCCTGGATGTGCGCAACAGCTTTGCTTCTGTTGCGGGCGGTGCTGTAGGCCGTATGATGAGCGGACAAATTGAGCGTGTTACAACCTCGGGTTCGGTGCTTGCAGGCGCTGTAATCGGCGGACTTGTAGGCAACATTGTGTCGTATTATCGTGCGGTAATTGATACAATAGGTGTGTTTGATCAGTCACAAGCCTCACAATTTAGAATTTTGACAAATATTAATAAGCTTTCGCCAATAATACGCGATTGTGTTGTTGCCACAAATTTCTTAAACGGGGACTTTAATACACTCAGACTTTCATATGATGTGGCGAGAGTTACGGGCGGCTTGTTTGGAACAATTACAACACTAGGGCTTGACGCAGGTGCCGGCAGTGCTGAGGACGACGTTGTAAAGACAGATGAAATAACAGGCAACTACTATGTAAATTCACTTTATAATGTAATTGCGCCGTCTGCGTCGTCGGCTGCAGACAGAATAGTATATTTGGGATATCAAAGCTCATATCTTGATGTGCCAAGCATGGGGCAGGCCACGGGCGACGCTGCCAGAACTTATCCCAATCAGATGATTGTGCCAAGCGAGTGGACAACAATAGAGGGTTATGACACAGGTACGGGCACATATGTTAATATTGTAGGAGCAAATAACATAGGGCGCAGTCACTTTGAACTGCGAAGAGGAAATGAAACGGTTTATTCGGAGGCTACGGGGACATATACCGACAGAAGAGATACTAACTCTGACACTATATACGACGAATTTGATTATGGGTTTGTTAAACAGTTTATGACAAACGGCGATGACATAAACACTGAAAACGCCAGGCTTGCCGCCAACAGCTATAAGGATTTGATGGACAGTTTGTTTGAAAACGGTCAGGCTACAGACAATCCGGGTAATTCGGTGGCAGTAAGTCATTGGACCAGTAGTGTTGTTGAAGTCAGAACCGGCGGCGGAACCGGTGCCGTCATAAGATATGACGTAAGTATTACGCTGCAAACAGATAAGCAGCTTGCCGGCAACACTATTAAGAGTTTGTCCACCAGCTTTAAGATGGGTACGAGAAACGGTATACTAATAGCCGCTCCGTATGAATTTGGCGCTTATAACAACTTTGCAGCTAATATCTGGAATAAGTCGCAAATGTTATATTATGTCGGCACTACTTCATTTATGGTGCTGCCAAAGGTTATTCCAAATTCTCAGATTTCGGTCTGGACGGAATTTACTGCTGTACCTACGATTAATGCAGGTGTATATGAAATCAAAACGGCCGAGCAGCTTGCATGGGTAGCACAGCAGGTAAACAGCGGAGCAAACAGCTTTAGCGGAATTACTATCAAATTGATGAACAGCATAGATTTGTCGGGCAGATATTGGGTGCCTATCGGAAAGGACAGCGCTCATGCCTTTAAGGGAGTGTTTGACGGAAACGGATATTCTGTTCAGTATGCTACGGTTGACAACAATAGCTTGTCGGTTGCGGGCATGCCCAGCACTGAGACTATGCCTATTGCGGGTGTATTCGGGTTTGTAACCAACAGCGGTGTTGATGCCGGTATAGTTGTGCCCAACAGCGGAATTATTAAGAATTTGACCGTTCAGGGCGGAATTATAAGGGGTTATATTGCAGGCGGTGTTGTAGGATATGCCAGCTATAGTGTTGAAGTAATAAACTGTGAAAACCGTTCAACGGTTGTGGGTGTATTTGCTGCGGGCGGTGTTGTAGGGTATTCACCGGACCGAACAACAAACAGCTCGGCAATAAATAGCGTAAGAAACTACGGTGAGGTGAGGCTTGACAACCAAAGTCTTGGCTCGGGTGACTTTAACAATGCTGTGATATATAATAAGCTTGCCGGCGTATTGCCTGCGGATTTGACTGATGAGTTTATATCGGTGCAGGAATATAGAGTGCCCAATGAGCCTACTAATGCCAACGACTATTATATTGGCGTAGTAAAGCTTTATGCGGGCGGACTTGCCGGAAAAATTGCTTCGATTGACAGCGCACAAGAGCCCGGTAAGGGTGCCAGCAGAAATTGGGGCAGAGTGGCGGTCTTAGACACCCTGACCAACTATATATTCAGCGTGCCAAACATAAACGGCACAGAGAATATCAATCACATAAGAGCAAGCCTTTACGTTGGAGGTCTTGCAGGATTTGCAGAGGGGATGAGTAGTAATTATGGAGATTATCGTATTAATTATGGTTCCGTTAGTGTTGCTAGCAATGCGCATATTTTAAGTGTAGGCGGAATCTTTGGAGAGCTGGAGGGAAGTTCGGCCACAATGTCTCAAAACCTTGGCAGTGTTACGGTGGCTTATCAAAATGCTCAGGTTACACCAAATGACGGGCTGCCCGGCTCATATACGCTTTCTTATCAAACGAATTGGGTGAGTGACTTTGCTGTGGGCGGAATTGCGGGCCGATTGTTTGATGCTGCGATTAGTTTGTCAGGCAATTTCTCAAAGATTGATGTAAGCGATGTGTTTAGCAACTATGCAATCGGCGGGGTGGGCGGTGTTGTAGGCAAAATGTATCCCGGAAGCACTATCAGTACTTTGTTTAACACCAACACGGTCGGAGCCAGAGCTGCTACGCAGGCTACAACTATGGGAGTGGGCGGTGTTGTTGGCTTGGTTATGGGCGGAGATATTGGTCTTGGCGGCAGACAGCCATACAGCTCAGACCCTGCCCTGATAGAAAACAGTTATAACACCGGAAAGGTATCTTCTGACAACAAAGCGGTAGTATTTATGGGCGGTGTCACGGGTTCGGTTATTTATGAAATAACAAAATCCATTAACAGAGATGCAATCTTATATAATATAGGAGACGAGACCAAAGATTTTGAGAGTGCGTTGGGAAGTGCGGGTAACTTTGCATACGGAAAGGATGTTGATCTTAGTGAGCAGCCCGAGCATTTTATACTGCAGCTTAGAAACACCTATAACGCGGGCGAGGTGAGTGTTGACGCTCAGGCTGCTCGAAATATACTTGGTGGGCTTGTGGGCTATGACAGTAATATAGAATATATTCAAGCGGAGGTCAGTCCGGGTATATATGAGCCTACCAACTTTTATCTGACCAGTTCGTATGGGGATGCCGGAGCTTATAGGATAATGAATCCGGGTGGTAGTAGTGTGATAAGAGAAATAGTAGACCCGTTATTTGCAGATGCAAAAACCTCGGAAGGGCTGAAGCTGACAGTAATTAAGAATGAATTGTTTGAGGATAACGGCTCCGGAAATAACATCTGGGGCAAAAAGGTTCCGACTTGGTATCCAACCTTAATAAGCAATGATACTGAGCTCTATCATCAGGATTACCGCGAAGCGTTTGTGGCGTATGAAGCCAATGTGTATTATATCTATAATGCAGAGCAGCTGGCACAACTCAGTTATATGGTAAACACAGGCAGGATTGATACTGCCGGGCTGACGTTCAAGCTTATGAGCAATATTGATTTGTCAAACAAATACTTTGCGCCGATAGGAACGCAGAGCAACCCGTTTAAGGGGACCTTTGACGGAAATAAATATCAAATAAGCAGTTTGACGGTTGACGGAGAAAAATCTGACATTACCGGAGCAATAACTCAGGATGGACACAGATACGGAGCCTTGTTCGGGTTTGTAAGGGGTGCCGATATTAAAAATGTATCGCTTTTAGGACCCACTATATTTAATGTTGAATATGCAGCGGGTATTGTGTTTGAAGCGGTAAACAGCACCATACAGTTTGTGTATACCGAACAGTATAAGCCTGATTATGTAGGACAGCGATGGGGAGAAATTGTTGCCGGTGCGGTATATACTTCACCCAACGCAAAGACCGGCTTGGTGGCTGCAGGTATTGTTGGAAGAGCAATAAACAGCACGGTTGAAAACAGTTATAACAATGTTCCTGTCACCATATCTGAGCCGACTAATGTAGGTTATTATGATGTGTTTAATGGTGCTTTGCAGAGGCAGGCTGTTGCCGGAGGTGTTGTGGGCGTGCTTGAGAGAAACAGCGCTGACCCAAGTGTTACAGCTGCACTTAGAAATACTTATAACAGCGTAAGCGGAAAAGTAACCAATGCCTTTCTTAACAACATTGGTGTGACTGATACAGACTTTACAGTTAATGCGGTTGATATTATGGCAGTTATAGGGCAGATAAGATATGACACAGTCAATAACCCGACAGACAATCCGACAAACACTCTAAGTAAAATTATTATACAAAACAACTATAATGTGGCGGACTTTGCTGATAATACGGGTGTAATTCCGGCACTGCTTAAGGTTATTGATGCTGTGCAAAGCGGAATGGTTATGGTTTATATCCATAACAATCCAACTGCTCTGCTTGAGGCAAACTTCTATGATGTAATAGACGGTCTGTCAGACGATTTTGGCTTTAACTTTGTTGACATTTGGAGCGGAGAATATAGCTTGAATGAAGTGAGCCGGTTCCCGTCACTGCGCGGTCTTGGTGAACATTGGGTGAACACCGAAAGCGAACCCATGGAACTGAAGAACAGGCTGGGACAGGTTAGGTCAGAAGCAAGTATCAGCGAAAATGTATTTAACGTGTATGAGATAAGTTCGGCCGAAGAGCTGGCGTGGGTGGCAAGCGGCATTAATAACGGAACGCTGAGCTCATCAGGATTTGTGTTTAAGCTGACAACAAGCATTGACCTTGCGGGGCGTTACTTTACTCCTATAGGAACGTTGGGTTATCCGTTTAGAGGTGAATTTGACTTTAACGGCAATACGATAAACAATATGATAATAGACTCCTCAGAAATGGTTTATGGCGGACTGTTCGGATATGTTTTGGGTAATTCCCGAAACGGTAACGACGGCATTGCAAAAACCGAAATTAAAAACGGCAGGCTGGAAAATGCTTTTGTAAAGCTTAACAACAACAGTGCTGAGCGGGCGATTTATGCGGGAGCATTGGTGGCCAGAGGCGTGAACGTAACAATCAGAAATATTGACATCACCACCAACATCTATGCTATTACCGGCGGCACTACAGAGGTTTATGCAGGAGGCATGGCCGGTTCACTCAGATATGACTATAACCAGATTATTAACGGAGTGACAGTCACAGGACGCAGCGAAGGGCTGAGGCTTGATACGATTACAGAGGGTAGGCTCAGTGAATACGGCACAGCAGATTATAATAAAGACGGCACAGTTGACTATGACAATATAGGACTTGCGGCTGTAAGCACCGGCGGAGGTGCTTATGCGGGCGGGCTTGTGGGCTGGATTATAAGAAATTATCCGGATTCAAGTGCGTTTAAGAGCAATGAAATTGTTGCGGGCATCAGAAACATTGAGACCGACATAAATATTTTGGGCATGAACCAGAACCTGCTGTCTAACGTAAGCTTTGATATGTATGCCGGCGGTGTTGTAGGATATTCTACAGCTCAGGTGATAAGTAATGTGAAAGCTTTGGGTAGCATAAAAACCTTTGCCAATATCATTGACGAAGAATATGCCGGCGGTATTATTGGATATATGGTTAACACCTTGCTTAACAATGCATATAAAGACGGCGGGTATATTGAAGGAAGCTTGTCGCTTTCAAATATTAACTCATCGTATATCGGCGGAATTGTGGCCTGTGCACGGGACAGCATTATGGGCTTTACGGTAAACACTGCACGAACCGGCGTCGACAGCGATTCAGTTACGCTAAGCAAGAGATCAAGCGGCGGAATATTCGGTTATGCATGGGCAGACCCATCGAGAGGCAATACTCTTGAAACTGCTAGGTATGACAAAGACAATAACGGGATAAAGGAAACCGATGTTTCGCATGTATATTGGAAGGATAGCATCGATCTGACAACCTTCCAGAAGGGCTTTGGATATTGTCTTGGTGTTACCGCTGACACAATCGGCGAAAACAGCATACACATTTATGCTACAAATTCATTTGCGCAATATGACCTTGAAACTGTTTGGGGATTTGATCCGGCTGAGTGGCAGGTGGTTGACACTCAAACACTTAGCCTTAGCATAAACAGAAGTATAAGCATAAACAATTTTGCAGGTGTGAGTATATTTGTGGGTGACCCTTATGGCATTTCGGTTTTGCCGTATAGTGCAGGCGGAGTAATCTTGCAAGGGCAGTATATATACTTTGTACTTACTTCTGAGATGGCCGGCAATATCGGGGACTTATATCTTAACGGCGTACAGGTAAATAGCATTAATATTATAAACGTAACCGTGAGCGGCAGCAGTCTGTCGCTTGGCGGAAGCGGGAGTGCATTAATGATAGAAGTTACGGGATATTATGATTATGAGATTGTATATCGCGGATAAAAGGCGGGGCAATAGCCCTGCTTTTTTATATTGCAATAAAAAACAGTCTGCATGCCATTAAGAGAAAAGGGAGGGTTTTAATTTCTTGTATTGACACTTGATATATTGAGTGGTAAAATATAAATTATGAAAAAAGAATTGTTTCATGTTCATCAGCTAAGGTTGGAGGTTACGCGAAGGTGTAATCTGACTTGTTTGCATTGCTGTTTGGGGGAGCCGCAAAATCAGGATATTAAAGACGAAGTGGTAGACCAAGTTTTTAATAAAGTTAAATTTGTGGATGAGCTTGTGTTTGGCGGCGGTGAGAGCAGTCTTGCTGTAGATAAGTTAAAGTATATACTAAAGTCAATAAAAGAAAATAATGTATTTATCGGTGGATTGCAGGTTACAACCAACGCTGTAAGTAATACTAAAGAGTTTATTGAAGTCATAAAGGATTATGAAGACTATATTGTAACTCTGATGGATTTAAAGAGAGAAGATTATGTAGGCAGTGGCAACATAATAAATGTTAATAATAATCGTGTGTATAATTTAGAACAAAAAATGTGGATAGACAAAGATAAAAAGTTTCCGCCGATAGCTCTTGCCATAAGTGAAGATAAGTATCATAATGAAAGTGTGGACCGGATGTATGGCATGGAAAATGATAAAAGAGAAGAAAACTTCAGACTATTGTTGGAGGATTTTGCCGTATTAGATGTAAGCAATTATGCAAAATATGAAGAAAATGTTCAGGTTTTGATTAACAGCGGCAGAGCAAAAGATTTGACTAATGTTTATAAGATAGAGCCTGTAAAAGAGGGGTTGGTTTTGGCCTTAGAGGAAAGGGATGGTTTTGATGTTTATAAAGTAGCACCGTTGCTGACTATTACGTGTGACGGGCTTGTTACTAATGTGGGCTGCAACAGTTATGAGGCGGGCGACAAAATGGCCAGCGGAAATATTTTGGAGGAAGACTTTTTAAATTTATTGTTTAAGTTAAACCCCGCACTTATAATAAGAAAAGAAGAATTTAACGGCAAAAGCGATGAAATATCAGAAAAAATTATGAGTATAGACGGAAGAGAAATGATAAGGGCAGCTCGGTTTAATTATAGTATTAATCCGACTAATAGTATAGAGGTAGAAAGTGAGAAAATACATAGAAGTTTTTAAAAAGAAATCTAAAGGGTGTCTTTTTAGCTGAGTGCTGTCATTGCGAGGAGAGCAGTGACAAAGCAATCTCACAGTCTAATTCTTTCAGCCTTTTTAATGAAAGGGTATATAAAATTTCAAAAAAATGTAGGTTTTTGAAAAATAATTAAAAAACCTGTTGACACCGTAATTTACTTGTGATATAGTATTTATTATCGTTAAGCTGGTAAGTTGCCGCATTCTGCGTCTTTAGAAATAAAAAGATAACTAATTTGTTAGTTTCCACTCTTTTTTATGCTCTTTAATGCAGAGTTTGAGGTAATTTTGGTCCTGTTGTTTTAAGGGGTCCACATTTCTGTGAAACTTGTGAAACCCGCTAAGCCAGAGGGACCGACAAAAAGTGAATAAAATTTAAGGAGCCTTTTTATGGTTAAAACCGGAATAAAGAAAGTGAAATGCGGAAAAGTAGAAAGATTTAGTTTTTCTAAAATTAATGAACCTATTGAAATGCCGTATCTACTTGATATTCAAAAATCTGCTTATAAATACTTTTTAGAAACAGGTATTGCAGAAGTCTTGGAAGAGTTTTCTCCTATAACCGATTATAGCGGAAAGGCTGAGATTTATTTTGTAAACTATACTTTGGACCCGAGCAGCAAGTATAGCAGGGAGGAGTGTAAACGAAAGGGAACAACCTATTCGGTGGCGCTTAAATCCCGTGTTAGACTTGTCAGGAAAGAAGACGGGGAAGTTATAGAACAGGATGTGTTCTTGGGCGATGTTCCGCTTATGACAGAAGAGGGCTCTTTTATTTTTAACGGAATTGAGAGGGTTGTGGTAAGTCAAATTGTGCGTTCGCCCTCTGTTTATTTTGACGAGGAGCAGGACAAAACCGGAAAATGGCTTCATCACGGAACTATTATTCCCACTCGCGGCACATGGGTTGAAGTGGAGCAGAACGCAAGCGATATTGTTAAAATTGTGGTTGACCGCAGCAGTAAGGTTACGCTTGGCATATTCCTTAAGTGTTTTGGGTTTAGTTCAGCGCAAATTATTGATCTGTTTGGAAGAAACCCATTGGTTTTAAACACACTTGACAAAGAAACCCAGCAGACTCAGGAGGAAGCGCTTATTGAGCTTAGCAAAAAGATGAGACCGAGCGAAATTCCGAGTGCTGAAGCTACTCACAACTATATAAATCAGTTGTTTTTTACTCCGCAATATTATAACTTGGCAAGGGTGGGAAGATATAAGCTTAACAAAAAGCTGGGGCTGGCTAACCGTATCACGGGTCAGACAGCGTTTGAAGATATTACTATTGGCAAGATAATGGTTGTAGCAGGTGAAACAATCGGCCGCGAGGTTGCTGAGAAAATTCAGGACAGCGGCGTGAACGTTGTAACTGTAAGAGCAAAAACATATAAAGGCGCTTTTAAGGTTGACTCTAAAGGCGGTTTTGTGCCGCACAAAATTGTGGGAAACAGCAGAGTCAGACTTTCTTCACAAATCGCTTGTGATGAAAAGGAACTCGGAATTCTGGAGATGGTGCATTATCCAACTCTTATGCAGCTCTTTAAAGAAAACAAAACCAAAGAAGAACGTCTTGCTGCAATAAAAGAAAACGCAAAGAAACTCAATGGCTATCAATTGACTATGGACGATATTATTGCCACAATAAGCTATCACCTTGATTTAAATGAGGGCATCGGCGGTATTGATAATGTTGACCACCTTGCCAATCGAAGAGTGGCTTCGGTGGGTGAGCTGATGACAGGTGCTTTCAGGTCGGGCATAAATAAGCTTGCCGGCGTAATAAGAGAAACACTTCAGGCACAGGATTTGACGACCGTTAATCCTTCGTCTATTATAAACGCAAGACCTGTAAACAAAGCGCTTAAAGACTTTTTGGCGAGCTCTCAGCTCAGTCAGCTTATGGATCAGGTTAACCCAATAAGTGAGCTTACTCAAAAACGTAAGATTTCGGCAGTTGGACCGGGTGGAGTTAAAAAAGAGCGTGCTACAGCGGATGTGCGTGATATTCATTATTCTCACTATGGCCGAATTTGTGCCATTGAAACCCCTGAAGGTCAGGGTATCGGTCTTATTAACTCGCTTGCAACCTTCAGCAAGATAAACGAATACGGCTTTTTGCTGTCTCCTTATAAGCCTGTTGACAAAAAGAAAGGTGTTGTGAGCGACAAGGTAGTGTATCTCATGGCCGACGAAGAAGAAAACTGTTGTATTGCTCAGGCGATTGAACCGCTTGACGAGAGCGGAAAGTTTAAGAACGCCAGAGTTGTATGCCGCAAAAAAGATACCGTTGTTGAGGTGGCTCCGGCTGACGTAGATTATGTGGATGTAAGTCCGCGTCAATTTATATCCGCCGCTACCTGTCTTATACCATTTTTAGCCAATGACGACACGGCGCGTGCACTTATGGGTTCAAACATGCAGAGGCAGGCAGTGCCGCTTATCAAGACCGAAACTCCTCTTGTAGGAACAGGCATCGAACATAAGATTGCTGTTGACAGCGGAGCAATGATACTTTGCAAAGCTTCGGGGTTTGTTAGTTATGTTTCATCAACCGAAATAAAAGTTAAGACGGATGAGGGCAAGATTGACACATATTGCCTCACCAAATTCACCAAGACCAATCAGGACACCTGCATTAACCAAAAACCCAATGTGCTCAAGAACCAGAGGGTGGAAGCGGGCGATGTGCTGGCTGACGGGTTCTCAACCAAAAACGGAGAGTTGGCTCTTGGAAAAAATATGCTGATAGCATATATGAATTGGGAAGGCTATAACTATGAGGATGCTATCCTTATAAGTGAGAGGATAGTTAAAGAAGATATATTTACTTCAATTACGCTGAAAGTAGAGGACATTAAAGCTAGGTCTACCAAGCTGGGGGACGAAGAAATCACAAGAGATATTCCAAACCTCAGCGAAGATGCTCTTAAAAACCTTGATGAAGACGGAATTGTGCGCATCGGCGCTGAAGTTCGAGCTGGCGACATACTTGTCGGAAAGGTTACACCCAAGGGTGAGACTGAGCTTACGCCTGAGGAAAGACTGCTGCGAGCAATCTTTGGCGAAAAAGCAAGAGAAGTTCGCGATACATCACTCAGAGTTCAGCACGGACGCGGCGGCGTGGTTGTAGACGTTCAAATATTTACGCGAAAGAATAAAGATGAGCTTGAACCCGGCGTCAATATGATGGTTAAAGTTTATGTTGCCCAAAAGCGTAAGCTTTCAGTGGGTGATAAAATGGCAGGACGCCACGGAAACAAGGGTGTTGTAAGCCGTATTCTCCCTGAATCTGACATGCCTTTTATGGCAAACGGTCAGCCTGTTGACATTGTGCTTAACCCTCTGGGTATCCCCAGCCGTATGAACGTGGGGCAGGTGCTTGAGGTGTTGCTCGGAAAGGTAGCCAGAGCTCTTGATTGGAAAGTGGCAGTTCCGGTGTTTGACAGTGCAAATGAGAATGATATTCAAAAACTTTTAATTGACAGCAAAAGCGAGCTCATAAAGACTTATGGCGACAGCGGACTTGAAATAGACGGCGACGGAAAGATGATGCTTTATGACGGAAGAACCGGCGAGGCGTTTGAAAACCGCGTTACTGTGGGCGTTATGTATATGATAAAGCTTGACCACATGGTTGACAGCAAGATGCACGCCCGAAGCACAGGGCCATATTCACTTGTAACTCAGCAGCCGCTTGGCGGAAAGGCCATGTTTGGAGGCCAGCGATTTGGTGAAATGGAAATCTGGGCACTTGAAGCGTATGGTGTGTCAAAGCTTCTGCAAGAAATTTTGACGGTTAAGTCCGACGACGTAATCGGCAGAAACAAAACCTATGAAGCGATTGTAAAGGGCTATACCATAGCCGAACCCGGAATTCCAGAAGCGTTTAAGGTGCTGGTGAAAGAGTTCCAGAGTCTTGGGCTTGATATAAGAATTTTGAACGCCGAAAAGCAGGAAATTGAGCTTAATGAGCTCAGCGGTGAGGACCTTGAAACTCCGCTTATCAATAAACCTAAAGATGAAGTTACTGACGTTGATCTCGGACTTGGCATTAACACAGAGGAAGCTGACATTGTTCCTGCTGAAAGTGTTGAAGAAAGTATATTTGACAATTCAGATGATAATAGCTTGTTTGACGATTTTGACGAGTAACCGGCACAGTCATCACCATATGTGGCCTGCGTGTGTCAAAGTTGGCTAAGTTGTCTATTTCATTATACACGCCTTTCGTCGATTTGCCACCTGCTGACTGCCTAAGTTGCACATGCACTGTTTACTGAAATATCTCGGCACAGTGGTTCAGTTATTTATACCTGCTAGTCACCTATTATGTGCCTATACCGTTTACAGGCTTTAATACAGTTTACAACTACAAAACAAATCCCGCCCGCGGTGACATCCCGCCCACAAAAAACTTGAAAGGCATTTTGCCCTAAGGAGTAAAACTTATGTTTGAACTAAACAATTTTGATTCGATGCGCATAAGCATAGCCAGTCCCGAGAAAATCAGGGAATGGAGTTATGGCGAGGTAACAAAGCCCGAAACCATAAACTACCGTACTCAGAAGCCTGAGCGCGATGGTCTTTTTTGCGAGCGTATATTCGGACCGCGCAAAAATTGGGAATGTCACTGCGGAAAGTATAAACGTATCAGATATAAGGGCGTTGTGTGCGACAAATGCGGTGTAGAAGTCACTCACAGCAAAGTGCGCCGCGAACGTATGGGTCATATTGAGCTCGCTGCTCCCGTAAGCCATATATGGTTTTTCAGGGGAGTACCCTCACGAATAGGAAGCATTTTGGATATTACTCCAAAAGCGCTGGAGCAAGTGCTTTATTATGTAAACTATATTGTAATCAACCCCAAAGAAAGCGGGTTTAATTATAAGCAGGTTATAAGCGACAGGGAATACCGTGACGCTGTTGAGCAGCTGGGACCCAAGGCTTTTGAAGCCGGAATGGGCGCTGAAGCTATCAAAACACTGCTCAAACAAATTAACCTTGAAGAAGAAAGCAAGCATCTGAAGGCTACTCTTAAGACTGCCAAAGGGCAGAAGAAGCTTAAGACAATAAAAAGACTTGAGATTGTTGAAGCTTTTGTAAAAAGCGGCAACAAGCCTGAATGGATGGTTATGGATGCACTTCCTGTGCTTCCGCCGGATTTAAGGCCCATGGTGCAGCTTGACGGAGGAAGGTTTGCCACAAGTGACCTTAATGACCTATATCGAAGAGTAATTAACCGTAACAACCGTCTTAAAAAATTGGTGGAGCTCGGAGCTCCTGAAGTTATTATCAGAAACGAAAAAAGAATGTTGCAAGAAGCTGTTGACGCTTTGATTGAAAACGGAAAGCGCGGAAAGGCTATTCAGGGACCAAAGTCAAGAGACTTAAAGAGTTTAACAGCTATGCTTAGAGGAAAGCAGGGCCGTTTCAGACAGAACCTGCTCGGAAAGCGTGTGGACTATTCCGGCCGTTCGGTTATTGTAGTGGGGCCTGAGCTTAAGATTTTCCAATGCGGACTTCCTAAAGAAATGGCGCTTGAACTGTTTAAACCCTTTATTATGAAAAAACTTGTTGAACAGAACCAATCCTTTAACATTAAAACTGCTAAGCGTATAATTGAGCGCGAAAAACCTGTTGTGTGGGACGTTCTGGACGAAGTAATCAAAGACCATCCTGTGCTTTTAAACCGTGCGCCGACACTTCACAGGCTGGGTATTCAGGCGTTTGAGCCTGTTTTGGTTGAGGGTAGGGCCATAAAGCTTCACCCGCTGGTTTGTGCCGGTTTTAATGCGGACTTTGACGGGGACCAGATGCCTGTTCATGTGCCGCTGTCACTTGAAGCAAGGACCGAGGCGCGTATGATAATGCTCGCCAGCAACAATGTTTTGAAACCCGCTGACGGCAAGCCCATTATGACGCCGCAGCAGGATATCGTTATCGGTGTATATTATATGACTATCAACAAAGAGGGGGCTAAGGGTGAAGGCAGTGTGTTTAGCAGCGAGGATGAGGCTGTTATGGCTTATGACACACGTAATGTTGAGCTTCAGAGCAAAATCTTTGTGCGCAAGAGTGCTGAATTTAACAAGAAAACTGTAACCGGCAGAGTTGAGACGAGTGTAGGCAGAATTTTGTTTAACAGATGTATTCCTCAGGACACCGGTATTATTGACAGAAGCAAGAAAGAAAATGTTTTGAAATATGAAATTGAAGGCACCGTTGGCAAAAAAGAACTAAGCAACATTGTTTCGCTTGTATACGACAAATTTGGCGCAACGCCTACAGTTGTTATGCTTGACAAAATTAAGGAGCTTGGTTTCAGATATTCTACAATCGGTGCGGTAACCATCAATGTATTTGACATGAAAGAGCCCGTTGAAAAGGCACAACTGATTGCTGAGGCTGATGCTAAAGTTGCGGCAAATGAAGCGGCATATAGGCGCGGACTTATTGCTTATGATGAAAAAGTAAACAAAAACATAGCTATATGGAATGAAACCACAAATGCCCTTAAAGACGCGGTGGTAAGAGGACTTGACAGTCTTAACCCGATTAAGATGATGGCAATTTCCGGCGCGCGTGGAAACCCCAGCCAGATTAATCAGCTGAGCGGTATGCGTGGTATTATGGCCAGCACTTCAGGGCAGAAGATTGATGTGCCGGTTAAGGCGTGCTTCAGATCGGGGCTTACTCCGCTTGACTACTTTTTGTCTAGCCGTGGTGGACGTAAAGGTATGGCTGACACAGCGCTTAAGACTGCTGACTCGGGATACTTAACCCGACGTTTGGTGGATGTAGCTCAGGACGTGGTTATAAACCAGGACGATTGTTTTGCAGCTTTGGGTGAAAAGCCCAAGGGTATGATGGTTACTGACCTTATGGAGGACGGAACTGTCATTGAAAAGCTTGAGGACAGAATTTCGGGTAGAGTTGCTGTTGACAACATCTATCACGCCAAAACCAAAGAACTTTTGGTGGCGGCAGGTAATATGATTTTGCCGAAAGTAGCTAAAGAAATTGTAAATAGCGGAATTAAGGAAGTTAATATCCGAACGGCCCTCACCTGCAAGAGCAAGCATGGTGTGTGTGCTAAGTGTTATGGGCGCAACATGGCCAACAACCAGATGGTTAATGTGGGTGAAGCGGTGGGTATAATTGCTGCCCAAAGTATAGGTGAACCCGGAACACAGCTTACTATGAGAACTTTCCACACAGGTGGTGTTGCTGCAACCAGCGACATAACCAAAGGTCTGCCGCGTGTTGAAGAAATTTTTGAAGCCCGCAGGCCTAAGGGTGAGGGTATCATCTCTGAAGTAAGCGGAAAGGTTAAGGTAGAGGAGTCTGGCGAGCGCTTTAAGATTACTGTCCGCGGGGCTGACGGCGACATTGAATATATGACACCGCCCAAAAACAAGGTAGTAATTGCCGTTAAAACCGGCGACAATGTTGAAATCGGTCAGGTTTTGACCCAAGGCTCGCTGTTTCCGTCAGATATTTTGAGAATACGAGGTCTTAAGGGCGTGCAGGAATACATTTTGAAAGAAGTATTACTTGTTTATCGTTTGCAGGACGTTCAGATTAACACCAAGCACGTTGAGATTATAATCAAGCAGATGCTCAGAAAGGTTAAAATTGAGGACCCGGGCAGCACAGAGCTTCTCGCCGGTGATATGATTGATATATACGCTTATGAAGATGCCAACACCAAAGCTCTTTCAAAGGGCGGAATGCCTGCTACAGCCAAGAGGGTGTTGCTTGGAATTACCAAAGCTTCGCTTTCAACTGAAAGCTTCCTGTCGGCAGCTAGCTTCCAGGAAACCTCAAGCGTGCTAACTGAAGCTGCCATAAAGGGCAAGGTTGACCCGCTTATGGGGCTTAAGGAAAACGTAATTATAGGAAAGATTATTCCTGCCGGAACAGGTATGAAGAGATATCGTGACTTGTTCCCGGTTGAAAACAAAAAAGACAATAATATCTATGAACAGACTATCGACATGAGTGTTGCATCAGGTCAGAATAAACTTTTTGAAGAAGAGTAAGAAAAGCGGGGCACACAGCCCTGTTTTTTATGTAATTGGGCGGTGCATACATATCACTTCACTAAGGCTTCGGCACTTATGGTGCCTGCAGAACCGTTCAGTGATACGTATGCACCGCCCGCAATAGGGGGTAGAGAAGTTAAAAACGGGTGACTGTGAAGATATTTAATTTTACGAGAGGAGCTAGTCACACGAAAAATATTTAATTTGTTCGTTTTAAAAATTCTGCAAAACCAATAAGCGGCGTTTGATGTGATAAGTGAATAATTTCTGTACACTCACAAAGATAAATACTTTCACCGTCTCCGTCTTATTTGATACGCATAAAAAGCAGTCTGCCATGCCCTAAGAGAAAGGCAAAAGGTCGGGGGATTTTGATTTTTTAATAAGAAATAAAATTGTCAAAAGCTTGGGATATTACATATAATAGATATGTATAAAAATACCCTCAATCCCGCTAAAATAGAGGGAATAAAATATTTTTAAAATACCACTTTACAAACCCGAAAAAGTATGCTATCATTAGGTATCCAAAAGAAAAACGAAGCCAAAAGCTTTGTAAAAATTAAGTGATTAGAGAGGAGAGGAATATATGAAAATAAATGGTAACGATGTTGATCTGGATAAGGATTTTGCAAAAGACTTGACCGGTATCCGTGGTCAAGAAGATGTCGATACTCTGGAAGATATAAAGGGCAACCTTATAATAGAGGGTATTCTTATGGACGATCCTAAGGTATTTAAAGACTATGCAACAGCTGTTTTAAGACTGAAAAATCTTGATTCGCAGGCTGCAGAGAGAGGCGCTAAAAGACTTATGCAGGTCGTAACGGAATTGGCCTCGAGCTTACCGACTGAAGATGAAGGAAGATCGGCAAGACAGAATGCGATATATGAAAAGGCGGTTGAGTTGGGTAGTGCTGTAAAAGATTCACGAATACTTGTTGACTTTATAAATGCACAGTTCGGCGGGGGACCTATTACAAGTATGACCAATGAACAGATGGCCTATATTAGGGGAATTATAGACCACAATTATTTTATGAGTGAGCAAGAGGCTGCGAGAGTAAAATTTGTTTCTAAAGTTGTAAATGATGACGAAATATTGGCGGCAGCTGAACCATTTGAAGAAAAGGTGGAAGCTGAGCTTCTGGATAAAGCATATAAAGCTCCCGGTCATAAGGGAAACCATGTGTCTGCAAGTAAGGCTTTTAATGCAGAAGAGCCTGCAAAAGTTCCGTTTGGTCAATAATAAAAGAATAAAGAAACCGCTCAAAGAGCGGTTTTTTGTTGCCAACAAAAATTTTAAGAAAGTGGCATATTTGTTTTACAAATGTGACTTTTTTGTGATATATTTAGATTGGAGATTCTTATGAAAAAATATATATTTCCTGTAGTTTTTTATAAAGATACTGAAACTCAAAAATATGTTGCCGCATTTGACGGCATAGAGCTTTTTTGCGACGGAAAAACACTTGAAGAAACTTATTCGGTGATTGAGGAGATGCTTTCGGATTTTGTAAAGCTTTCTATTAAGGTGGGCGGTCAGGTAAAAGAACAACCTCAGGATTATTTGGAGAGTGCAAGGAAACACCCCGGAAATGTGGTGATGCTTTTGTCTATTAAGGTTAAAAATATTGAAAGTAGCACCGGCGACAAAAAGGTGGTGGAGGCCGAAACCATTGAAGGCGGACTGCCAGAGAGAACATGGAAGATTTATCAACTTGAAAACGGTAATATAGAAGATATTATAATAAGGGCCAAAGGTTTTGACAACAATGCAATTACATGGATGAAAAATGTTATTGAGCGTGAGAGCATAAAGGAAGCAAAAGCTCTTGGAAATTATATTCCTCCTAAAGAAACAAAACCGGTGCCGGCAGCACAAGTGGCAAAAGCTGCACCAAAACCGGCACCTGCACCCGCTCAGGCCCCAACACCTGTGCCTATGGCTCAGCCTGAGCCTGAGGAAGAGGAACAGGAACCTGAAGAAGAGGAAATAGAGGAAGAGCCGACAACTGAGCAGCCGCATCAGGCAGAAGTTGAACAAGAACAGGAGACCGAAGAGGAAACTGCAGAGAAAACAGAGGAAGTTGCTGAAACCCAAAATAAGGATGATAGCGACGACGAGGATGAGCCGCCCAAAGTGGATACTTCGTATAAAGGACAGGGAAGAGGTGCTGTGGGTGGATTTATCGGAGACTTCAGCAAGCTTACAGGAGAGGACATTCCTGATATCCGCAAATAACAGAGGTCCTTAATTGCATAAACCTATACAAAAAAATGAAGCATAAACAAAAATTTTGGTCATAATATTAGAGATGGAGAGGGTTATGAAACAGTATATTTTTCCGGCAGTTTTTTATAAAGACATTGAAGGCGACGGTTTTGTTGTTGCGTTTGACGATGTTGACCTTTTTTGCACAGGCAAAACGGTTGAAGAAGCCTTTATTATGGCAAAAAAAATGTTCACTGACTTTGTAAAGCTGTCAATAAAAATCAACGGAGAAGTAGAAGAGAAACCCCGCAGCTATATGGATTCAGCTAAGCATCATAAAGGAAATATTGTACTTTTAATTTCAGCCGAGGTGAAGGAAAATATAACCGCCGCAAGTTGAATTTAAAAAGAAAATAAAAATATTTCGAGTATAAATTAAAATGAGCAGAGGTGTTCATTTTTGATTATAAGCAATCCACTGAAAATACTGCAAAAACCTGTTGACAAACGGTGCAGTTTTTGATACAATTAACGCATACTTTCAAAAGTATACCCCAAGAGGGTGTATTTTGTTCTTTTGAGCATGCTCAAAACTGAATGAAAATCGCAGTAAATGCTACTTTAAAAGTATATATCATCAAAATTTTGTTTAAGAACGCACAAGATTTGATGAAGAATGAATTGTGTGCTTGTAAGAGGTTGCACGGCACAAACAATTTGAAGTTTCATTAAAAAGAGGGCAAAAAACCCAAAGCAAGGAGGAAAAACTAAATGCCTACAATTAATCAATTAGTAAGGCACGGAAGGACTAAGGCCACGGAAAAAAGTAAATCTCCGATTTTGAAGCAAAACCCACAGAAAAGAGGGGTTTGTTTGTCGGTTACTACTACCACGCCTAAAAAGCCTAACTCAGCACTCAGAAAAATAGCCAGAGTAAAGCTTTCAAATGGCATCGAAGGAACTATGTATATTCCCGGTGAGGGGCATAACCTTCAGGAACACAGCGTTGTTCTGGTGCGTGGCGGCAGAGTAAGAGACCTTCCGGGTGTCAGATACCACATAATTCGTGGAACGCTTGATACTGCCGGTGTGGCAAAGAGAAAGCAGGCCAGGTCTAAATATGGTGCTAAACGTCCCAAGTAATTAAAAAATTTTTAATATAGCAAAGATTGCTATTAATTTTTCATTTTAAATTTTAAGAAAGGAGAAAATAATATGTCAAGAAGAAATGCTGCTGATAAGAGAGAAGTGTTGCCCGATCCGATTTATAATTCAACCGTGGTAACCAAGCTTATTAATCAAATTATGCTGCAGGGAAAGCGCGGAATTGCGCAGAACATTGTTTATGATGCTTTTGAAGTAGTAAAAGAAAAGCTGAATATGGATGCCTTAGACGTGTTTAATCAGACAGTCGAAAACATAAAGCCGCTTTTGGAAACAAAGCCTCGAAGAGTGGGAGGTGCTACCTATCAGGTGCCTATGGAAATAAGACCCGATAGAAGGCAGACCTTGGCCATCAGATGGCTTGTGCTGTTTGCAAGAAAGAGAAGCGGGGAAAAAGAGATGCATCGAAAGCTCGCAGCCGAAATCATTGATGCATATAACAACGCCGGCGGTGCGATTAAGCGTAAGGAAGAGATGCACAGAACGGCGGAGGCTAACAAAGCATTCGCTCACTACAAATGGTAACTTTTCGTCCCATACACTTTGTATTTGGCGCAAACTAGAACGAAAAATACATCAATTAATTAGTATTTGGCGATTATGTTTTGTTCTTAAAATACGGAGCCCTGCTTTCTGTCACTCAGAGCCCGTAGGGCGTGGAGTCGCCATTTACATTTAACACTAAAAATTCATAAACTAATAATTTAGAATAAAGAGATTAGAAATTTATAAAAGGAAAGGAAAAATAATTATGCCGAGAGATATTGATATCAAAAAAATTCGCAATATCGGAATAATGGCACACATTGATGCCGGAAAAACTACCACAACCGAGCGTATACTTTATTATTCGGGAAAGATTCACAAAATCGGTGAGGTGCACGAGGGTGCGGCCACCATGGACTGGATGGCACAGGAGCAGGAGCGCGGTATAACCATCACTTCGGCTGCCACCACCATCTATTGGAAGGGTCACAAAATCAACATTATTGACACCCCCGGACACGTGGACTTTACTATTGAAGTTGAGCGAAGCCTGAAGGTTTTGGACGGCGCAATTGAGCTATTCTGTGCCAAAAGCGGCGTTCAGACACAATCCAAGAATGTGTGGCGTCAAGCTGACAAATATCATGTTCCAAGAATTGCATTTATTAACAAGATGGATAACCCCGGCGCTGACTTTTTTAGAGTAATAGACGAAATGAAAACCAAGCTTGGGGCAAATCCTGTTCCCATTCAGTTGCCCATCGGCAAGGCTGAAAACTTTAAAGGAATTATTGACCTGGTTGAAATGAACGCCATAGTTTATAAAGACGACGAAGGAAAAGAGCGCGACATAATTGAAATTCCCGTGGACTTAAAAGAACTTGCCCAAAAATACCGAGCAGGATTAATTGAGGCTATTGCCGAAACTGATGACGCGCTTATGGAAAAGTTTTTTGCGGGTGTTGAGTTTAGTAAAGACGAGATTAAAGTTGCTATACGAAAGGGTACACTCAGTCTTGCAATTACTCCTATCTGTTGTGGTTCATCCCTTAGAAACAAGGGTGTGCAGAGTCTTATTGATGCAGTTGTTGACTACTTCCCGAGCCCGGTGGACATTCCGCCTGTTAAGGGAACAAAGCTTGACAAGGTTACACCCGATACAAGAGAGGCCAGCGACAGCGTGCCGCTTGCAGGGCTTGCCTTTAAGGTAGCTACCGACCAGTATGGCAGACTTACTTTTTATCGTATATACAGCGGAAAGATTGAGTCCGGTTCATATGTGCTAAACAGCGTTAACGGAAAGACTGAAAGAGTAGGGCGTCTTGTGCGTATGCATGCAAACAACCGTATTGAAGAAAAAGAGGCTTATGCGGGCGACATTATTGCTATAGTAGGGCTTAAGGACACTACCACAGGCGAAACTCTGTGTGACCCCAAAAACCCCATTATACTTGATCCGATGGACTTCCCCGAGCCGGTTATTGAACAGGCAGTTGAGCCCAAGACCAAGGCTGACCAGGAAAAAATGGCCAACGCGCTTATGAAGCTTGCTGAGGAAGACCCGTCGTTTAAGAGGTTTACTAACACCGAAACGGGGCAAACTATAATCTGCGGACAGGGTGAGCTTCACCTTGAAATTATAGTTGATCGAATGAAAAGAGAATACGGCGTTGAATGTAACGTTGGAGAGCCGCAGGTAGCCTTTAGGGAGACAATCAAAAAGGTTGCCAAAAACGTTGAAGGAAAATATATTAAACAATCGGGCGGTAAGGGTCAGTATGGTCACTGTGTGATTGATATGGAGCCTCAGGAGCCCGGCACAGGTTATGTGTTTGAAGATAAGGTTGTGGGTGGGTCTATTCCTAGGGAATACATTCCTGCCGTTGACAAGGGTATTCAGGAAGCTATGAAAACAGGTGTTCTGGCGGGATTTCCAACTGTGGACATTAAAGTTACTTTGCTTGACGGAAGCTATCACGAGGTTGACTCTTCGGAAATGGCGTTTAAGATAGCGGGTTCAATGGCCTTTAAGGATGCTATGAGACGTGCTGACCCCATAATTCTAGAACCTGTGATGGAAGTTGAAATTGAAGTTCCTGACCAATTCTTGGGCAATGTGCTCGGAAGCATTTCAGGCAGACGCGGTATGATTTTGGGCACAACCTCAACGGGAGACAGTCAGACTATCAGAGCGCATGTACCTCTAGCTAATATGTTTGGATACATGACGGATCTGAGAAGTATGTCACAAGGCTGGGGAACCTTTCAGATGGTGATGTCTCACTATGCCGAAGTTCCGCGAAATATCGCTGAAGAGCTTATTGGCAAACACAAAAAAGGTGACTAAAAATGCTTTGCAAAACAAAATATATTTGTTATAATGAGCATACAATCAAAAAAAATTTTAGGAGGATTTAATTTAAAAATGGCAAAAGCAAAATTTGAAAGAAATAAACCGCATGTGAATGTGGGAACTATAGGCCACGTTGACCACGGCAAAACTACTTTGACCGCTGCAATCACCATGTGGTCTGCTGCAAAAGGATTTGCAGAAAAGAAAAGATATGAAGATATTGACAGCACTCCTGAGGAGAAAGCGAGAGGTATTACTATTAATACCGCTCACGTTGAATATCAGACTGAAAAGAGACACTACGCTCACGTAGACTGTCCGGGACACGCTGACTATGTTAAAAACATGATAACAGGAGCCGCTCAGATGGATGGCGCAATTTTGGTTGTTGCCGCAACCGACGGCCCAATGCCTCAGACAAGAGAGCACATTCTGCTTGCTCGTCAGGTAGGCGTTCCTTATATCGTTGTGTTCCTTAACAAGGTTGACCAGGTTGACGACGCTGAGCTTTTGGACCTTGTAGAAATGGAAGTAAGAGACATTCTTAACGAATACGGCTTCCCCGGAGACACCACTCCAATTATTAAGGGCTCGGCTCTTAAGGCTTTGGAGGCCGCTCAGGCAGGCAAGGCAAATGACCCTGCATGCAAATGTATTGAAGAGCTTTTGAACGCTGTTGACACATGGATTCCCGACCCCAAGAGAGCGATTGACCAAGCTTTCCTTATGCCGGTCGAGGACGTGTTCACCATCACGGGGCGCGGTACTGTTGCAACAGGAAGAGTTGAGAGAGGTGTTATTAAAGTTGGTGACACTGTTGAAATTATTGGTATGGGTTCAAACAAAAACACGGTTATTACCGGTGTTGAAATGTTCAGAAAGCTTCTTGATCAGGCACAGGCCGGCGACAATGTAGGTCTTTTGCTTAGAGGTATTCAGAGAAACGAAATCGAAAGAGGACAGGTTCTGGCTAAACCCGCCAGCATCAAACCTCACACCAAATTTACCGCCGAAGTATATGTTCTCAAAAAAGAAGAAGGCGGCAGACACACTCCGTTCTTCAACGGCTACCGTCCTCAGTTCTACTTCAGAACTACCGACGTTACCGGCTCAATCGAGCTTCCGAAGGGCGTGGAAATGGTTATGCCCGGCGACAATATCAGTATGACAATTTCGCTTATTACTCCAATAGCTATCGAACAAGGTTTGAGATTTGCTATTCGTGAAGGCGGAAGAACTGTAGGTTCGGGTGTAGTTGCGTCAATTATAGAATAATAATTAGAAAAACGAAAAACAAGTCTTAAATCAGGGCTTGTTTTTTGAGTGTTATACAATGATTCTAAAGATGAAAATTTGCAAGAAATAGGGGAAGAAATGGAAAACAAAAGTATTCAGAGGATTGTTCTGACAGGAGGACCTTGTGCTGGAAAGACTACGGCTCTTGCCAAGCTTGAGCAGACGCTCAGCAATCTTGGATATAAGGTTGTGGTGGTACCAGAGGCTGCTACTATGCTGATTGGCAGCGGCATCAGACCAAAGCCTGATGACAACAGAGAGTTTCAGAAAAGAGTTTTTGAGGCGCAAATTGCACTTGAAGAAATTTGGACCAGACACTGTGAGGAGTGTGACGACAAAAAGATAATTTTGCTTTTTGACAGGGGTATTATGGATAGCAAGGCATATTGCTCGGCGCTTTTGTGGTCACAGCTTTTGAAAGGGGATAGCGTCAGTGAAGTGGCGCTCAGAGACAAACGATATGACGCTGTGTTTCATTTGGTTACGGCGGCTAAGGGAGCTGAAGAGTTTTATACTCTGGCCACCAACGCCGCACGTTGTGAAACTGCCGAACAAGCAAGGACGGCTGATACTAAAACGCTTAGGGCATGGACAGGGCATCCGCATTTGAGGATGATAGACAACAGCAGTAATTTTGACGGAAAGATGTTAAAGCTTCTGCAGGAGGTCACACACTTTTTAGGGGAGCCTCAGCCTTTTGAGATTGAACGGAAGTTTTTGATAGAAAATCCACAGGCCTATCTTGACAGATGTGACAATTGCACTAAGGTGGAGATTTTGCAGACATATTTGAAATCTGACCATCCAAATGAAGAGGTTAGAGTAAGGCAGCGCGGTATAGACGGAGAATATCAATATACTAAAACCACCAAGCGTCAGCTTTCGGGGGCGACACGTTTTGAAACGGAGGAGCGCATAACCCAGCAGGAGTATCTTACGCTTTTGATGGAGGCTGACCCAAAGCTTAAGCCCGTGCGAAAAACCAGATATTGTCTTATTCACGAAAACCAATATCTTGAGGTAGATATTTATCCGGGCTCTCAAAATGCAATACTTGAGGTTGAGCTGAGCCATGAGGATCAAGATATTATTTTCCCGTTATATCTTAGCATAATAAAAGAAGTTACTGAGGATAAAAGATTTAAGAATAATTCTCTGGCTAAGGAGTTTCCTGAAGAGCTTAGAATGGGGCAGGATTTTTGAAGGTTAAACAAATAAAGAAGCATGAGATTTGATCAGTTTTTGTCGATTTTGGGGTTGGTTTTATTTGCTAAAAAATGTAATTTAGTATATACTTAATTTGTAGTTAAGAGGATTTTATGGCGACAAATTTTGAAATAAATTCAAATGGCAGTGCGCCCAGATATAGGAATTGGGCTTGGGGCATTGTCATCGTGTTGATATTGGCGCTTGTCGCGGGCTGGGGCGGTTGGTTTAATACCGTGTTCTTTGCTTTCCTTGCCGGAAGTGCTGCTATTATTGCAGGAGCGTTGATTGCTTTTCTGCTGGCTAAGCTTGTTAATTTTATTGAAAATAAATTGTTAAAAAATGCCTTTTTAAACAGTAAATATAAGGCTCCGTTTAAGCGTGCCATAAGTCTTACGATTGTTACAGTTTTTGTGCTGGGGCTACTGACATTGTTTATGTGGTTGCTAATTCCCAGAATTGTGGATGTTGTAACTGAGGTTGTGGGCGACCCTGAGGGCAATGTTGCCAAGGTGCGGGCACAGCTGATTACTATTTTTGAAAGCTTGGGAGCAGGCGGAGATATTGCCACTGATATTGTTGACACAATTATTGAGTGGGTGAGACTGTCTATAGTGTCTATACAAGACAGTATTGTGGATATATCTACAACAATTCTGCTGGGGCTCGGAATGGCGCTTCTAAGTTTCTTTTTGGCTTTCCTCATTTTGAAGGACAAAGAAAAGATAGTCAACTTTGCAACAAGACACATTTATGCAAACCATTCACCTGAGCGCGCCGGTGAAATTATGCTGGTTAAAAAGCGTTCGGAAGAGATTTTGTACGGCTATTTCTTAAGTAAGTTTATCGAGTTTGTGATGCTTTCGGTTGTGGCGGGTATTATATTTATGATTTTGGGAGTGCCATATGCATGGGCATTGGCCATAATTTTGGCACTGTTTAATGTAATTCCGTATGTTGGAATAATTATAGGTCTTGTGCCGGTGGTTTTGGTGACCTTTGTGTTCGGAACGCTGAGTCAGGCACTTTGGGCGGTAATTTTGAGCGTAACATCATTCTCACTTATATGTACATTTATTTCACCTTTTATTACGGGCAACCGTATGAAGTCGAGCATGCTGCTGGTGCTGGTGTCAATTGTCATAGGCGGAGCAATGTTCGGAATGCTCGGAATGTTCTTTGCTCCACCTGTTGCGGCAGTGATTGTGGTAATCTGGCAGGAGAATATAAAGGTTAAGGAAATGCGTATGGGTTTGAGGCAAATCCCTGCTTTGGGAGGAGTGCCGCAGGAAGGTGTAGCGGGTAATATTATTCCCGTAGGAAATGTGGCTGTTGCTGAGAAAAAGATACAAGAACCTGAGACTAAGGAGAACATTGAAGAAAAAACTGAGCCTGCGAAACCAAAAAGACGGCGCAAAAAAGCAGATGAATAGAATAAAAAAAGTGAGGGGATTGCCTCACTTTTTTATATTATTGCAGTCGCTTCGGCACGCAAACGTTCAAAGTTTTCAAAGTCTGGGTTGCGGCTGCAATTACAGCGGCATCTGCATCTGTCTCTATCCCTGTCCCTGTTCCCTTCATCCAGCGCCAAAAGCAAAAGCAACAAAAAGTTTGCGTTGGTGTTTAGGTTTATATCGGCGGCCTCAGTAAAAATTGACAGAAGCAGTACTAAAAGGATGGTATTTTGGTTCATGGCGTTCTCCTTTGGTTTTGGGGATTTATTTTGACAATCAAAGAGGGTTTTGGCAGTTTTCCTGCAAAATTCGTAAGTGGTTTTGCTTGGCTAAGCTGGTTTTGCGGAGTATAATTTTTGAAAGGGGCGCGGTATGAATAAATTTATGAATCTGAGCGACGAAATGATAAAAAATCTGGAGTATTATATGCCGCAAAAACAGGTTTTGCAACAACTTGCAGATTTTTTTGGAGTGTTTAGCGACGGCACGAGGCTCAAGATATTGTCGGCGCTTTCTATGGGACGTATGTGTGTGAATGATATTTCGATGGCACTTGACATAAATCAGACTACTGTCAGCCATCAACTTAAGCTGCTCAAAAGTATGGGGATAGTCAAAAATATGCGTCTTGGCAAAGTGATTTTTTATGATTTATCCAACCATATAATTAATGATGTGTTGCTTAGCGGTGTGGATTATCTGGAAGCTAATATTGTTTGATTTGTCTTGATTTTGTCTTGATTTGGTGTATAATATAGATATGTTGGAGCAAAAGTTGAAAAGCCTGCCGCAAAGTAGCGGTGTATATCTGATGAAGGATAAAACCGGTACCATAATTTATGTGGGTAAGGCGAGAATTTTGAAAAACAGAGTGGGGCAGTATTTTAAAAACAAGCAGCCTCATTTTAAGGTTGCCGCTATGGTTGAAAAGATAGCCGACTTTGATTATATCATAACCAACAGCGAATTTGACGCACTCCTTCTTGAAAATAATTTAATAAAAAAATATCAGCCTAAATATAATATACTTCTTAAAGACAGCAAAAATTTTCCGTATATAAGGATTGATATGACAGAGGACTTCCCCAGACTTGAAATTGTGAGAAAGTTGAAAAAAGACAAAGCACTTTGTTTCGGGCCATATTTCAGCGGTATTTCGGCGGGAGAGATTTTGAAGGCCGTAAACTTGGCTTACCCTATAAGAACGTGTACGCTAAAGCTTAGAGGCGGAAAGTTGCTTGGCAGAGCATGTCTTAATCACTCAATGGGACTATGTAGCGCACCGTGTATAGGCAAGGTTAGCCCTGCTAAGTATGGAAATACTATGCAAAAGGTAATAAGCTTTTTAAACGGCAAAGACAGCGCCTTGTATAATATTTTAAACGAAAAGATGAATAACGCCGCAGCCACCGAAAACTTTGAGCTTGCGCTTGAAATAAGAGACAGATTGAGTATGCTTGGAAGGCTTAAAGACAGAACGTTGGCGGCGCTGACAAAGGATATGGATATAGACGTGTTTGCATTTGTTTCAAATGAAGTGGGTGGTGCTGTAACCGTACTTATTATCCGCGGCGGAAAGATGATGGGGGCTAAGAATTATAATGCGACGGGTCTGGGTTTTGATGAGGTGATAAGCTCGTTTATTACGCAATATTATATACAGAACCCTAAATTGCCAAAGAAGATTTTGGTGCAAGAGCGGGTTGAAGGCCTGAGGGCACTAACGGAGTTTTTGAATACGCTTGGCAGCACCGAAATTGAAGTGCCCCAAAAAGGAATAAAAAAGCAGCTTATAAAACAGGCACTCAGCAATGCAGAGGACTTTTTGGAAAACAGCATAGAACAGGACAAGAAGGAATATGCAAAAAGTTTTGGGGCTATGGAGGAACTTAAAACTAAACTTGGGCTTAAAAATCTGCCGGTGCGGATGGAGTGCTATGATATATCAAATACGCAGGGTACCAATTCGGTGTCGAGTATGGTGGTATTTATAAACGGCAAAAGCGCCCGAAATCACTACAGGCACTTTAGGATAAAAACGGTGGAAGGTCCCAATGATTTTGACAGTATGACGGAGACTTTAAGCCGGCGCCTTGAGCGCCTTAACAGTGCTGATATCAGCTTTGGGTCTCGTCCTGACCTTGTTGTCATAGACGGAGGAAAGGGGCAGCTTGGGGCCGTTAGAGCCCTTATAAAGGGGTATGACCACGATATTGAAGTGATTTCGCTGGCCAAAAGGGAGGAAGAGGTCTTTGTGGAAGACAATGTTCAGCCTATAATTTTGGGAAGAAACAGCTTTGCGCTAAAGCTTTTGCAGGCCATAAGAGATGAGGCGCACAGGTATGCTATAACTTATCACCGAAGCATCAGAAGCAAGAAACAGACAGAGAGTGTTCTTGACAAAATTGAAGGGTTGGGTAAGGTTAAAAAACAGAGGCTTCTTGACGAGTTTAAGACCATAAAGAAAATAAAGGAAACCGAAGAGGCTGAGATTGTCAAACTAAAGGGTTTTGATATCGGTTTAGTTAGGCGTATAAAGGATGCGTTAAAAGAGAGTTAGGGTATATAATTCTCTTTTTTTTCATAGATATGAATATGCGAAAAATCAAGTTTAAGAGGAGACTTTTTGGGCGTGTGCTGGCCGCTGTTTTGTTGTTTATTTTTGTGTTGGTGTTTGGGATTTTAGGACTGAATAAAGAGCTTTATGAAATAGGCTTTTTGAGGGCAGAAGCGCAGGAGCCTGAGATATTAGAGCTTTTGCACATAGAAAGCTTTGAAGGAGGAAGCGGCAGCAGGGCAGAGTATCTTAGAAAAATTGCTCGCGACTTTAACAAACAAAACCCCAGCAAGTTTATAAACGTAAAAACTATGACAATAGAGCAGCTTGAGCTGAATGCTGATTTTCTGCCGGATATGGTGTCGTTTAGTGTGGGGGCGGGGGAAATTTTAAAGGACAGGCTTTTGCCTGCCGAGCTAAATTTTAATGTGCGTGATGACCTTTTACAATACGGTAAGATTGAAGGCGAAATGCTGGCAGTGCCTTATATGTTGGGTGGGTATGCAATAATATCCAGAAGCGATTATCTTAATAAAACACAGCAGGATAATATTTTTGAGCAAGGTTTTGTTTTGGGCAAACGGCAGGTTTTAGGTGTAGGAATGGGCCTGGACGGGTTTATAAATCCGGCGCAGGCGCTGACAACAAAAAGCATAACCGGAATAGGTCAATATATGAGCGGAACTACATATGAGGTTTATGAGGGATTTTTAAAGGGAAATTTCACTAACTTAGTGGGCACGCAGCGGGATGTATATAGAATAAAAAACCGCGAAAATAACGGAATCTTTGTTTCGTGTGAGTATGAATATCTTGGAGGTTTTAGCGACCTTGTGCAGTATCTGGGCCTTATGAAAGAAAGTGCTATAGCTCAAGAATTTATAAAATTTGTGCTCAGCAAGCAGTCGCAAAGTGTGCTGAGTAACATCGGAATGTTCAGCGTCAACGGCGATATATACTCCGAGGGATATATGAAAGCTTTTGAAAAAGTTTTGGCGGGTCCGCTCACTTCTGTGAATGTATTTTTGACAAAAACCGAAATAGAACAGGCTAAAGCTGCCAGCATAGCTCAGGTGGGTGCAAGTGCATATGAGCCATAACTGTTGTTTTCAGGTCATATTTGCAAGATTTTTATGCCAAAGGTTTTAAAAGGGGATAATATATGAGTTTTTTGAAGATAGAAAAGGTTCTGAAAGCTGCCGGAATTAAAACGATAAAAGCGGAGCTAAAAGACTATACCACCGTCAAAATAGGCGGGCGGGCAAGGGTATTTGCGCTGGCTGAAAATTTTGAACAGCTAAAAACTGTTTTTCAAACCTGCAGGAGGTATAACAAGCCATATTTTGTGTTGGGTGCGGGCAGCAATATTCTGGCGCATGATAAAAAGCTTAACTATGTGTTTGTTAAACTTGCGGGCCGCTTTGAAAAGATAACGCAGGGCAGCAATAGAGTTGTTGCCGGTGCCGGTGTGCCGTTGTTTAAGTTAAACGCTTTTTTTATGCAAAACGGTTTTGGGGGAATGGAATTTAGCTTTGGAATTCCGGGCACAGTCGGCGGTGCGGTTTTTATGAATGCAGGAGCTTATGGCGGACAGATGAGTGAGTGGATTTTTAAGGTATATTACACCGATGGAAATAAAGTATTTATAAAACGTGTAGCAGATTTGGAGTTTGGTTATCGAACGAGTTGTTTTTGCGGTAAGGATTTGATTATCCTTAAAGTTGTATTTAAAATTCAAAAGAGCGATACCAAAACTGTTACGCAAAAATGCAAGGAGTATCTTCAGAAGAGGATAGCTTCTCAGCCGTATACCATGCCTAGTGCGGGCAGTGTGTTTAAAAAGTTTGGGGATACTCCGGCTCCGGTTTTTATTGAAGAGACGGGTCTTAAAGGAAAATCTGCAGGAGCTGCTCAGATTTCGCCAAAGCACTGCGGATTTATAGTCAATAACGGCGGCGCAAAATTCAGACAAGTTTTTAAATTAATTACTAAAATAAGAAAGACAGTTTCTAAAAAATTTGGTATAATACTAACAAGAGAAGTTATAATCATTCCGCCAAAGGAGGAATGACAACAAAGGAGCACTTATGAATTTTTTTGGAGATTATCACACACACACACGACACGCCAAAAGATGGTGGTTTCCTGTTAAACATGCAAAGGGCACGCTGGAGGAAAATGTGCGTGCTGCTGCTGAACAGGGACTTAAGGAAATCGGTATAACCGATCATGGATTTAATCAGGGACTTTTTGGAACGCGGAGAAAGACAGTAAAGCGCCTGAAAGAAGAAGCCAAGGAACTTAGTAAGAAATATAATATAAACATTCTGATTGGTGTTGAGGCCAATCTGATTTCTCTTGACGGCGATATTGATGTTCATCCTTCTGACATGGAAGTTCTGGACTTTGTTATTTGCGGCTTTCACAGAGTGGCAAGGGCCACAGGGCTTAAGCATACGTTTAGGTTGTTTTTTAAGACGCTGGTTTTTGCCATTATCGGTCAGGCAAAGCGCCTGATAGAGAGAAACACACAAATTTATATTGATATGCTCAACAAAAACAAAATAGATGTTTTGGTGCACCCCAACACAAGGCCGCTGCCGTTTCTGGTGGATATTGTTAGGGTTGCAGAAGTAGCCAAACAAAGAGGTACGCTTATTGAAATTAATTGTAAGTCAATGTTTCTGACAAAACCTGAGGTTGACAAGATGGTTGAAACGGGTGTAAAATTTGTGGTAGACACTGATTCGCACAGACCCGAGAGGATAGGGCATTTTGAGGCGGGTGAGAAAGTAATTAGGGACTATAATATACCTGAAGAAAATATATCAAACCTTAATAAGCTGCCGGAGTTTATAAATTATAAAAGAAAATAACTCACTTAAATTTGGAGCTAGGTTGGAGCTGTCAAAATTGTTCACTGCAAAAATTTTACGGCATTGTGCAGGGGTGGAGTTGTGTATATATGTCTCTTCACTAGGGCTTCGACACCCATGGTGTCTGCGGAGCGTTTTGAGTGAGAAAAGTCATAAGTTTTGAATTTTTTAAAAGGAGGATATTATGTCGTTTGCCAGAGACGCCAGAATTGAAGTGATAAATAGTTTATGTCAAAACGAATGCTGCAAGCTCTCGGAGCTTTCGGCTATTGTGCATTCATGCGGCGAGCTTAACATAAACGGCGGGCAGATGAGTGTTGTTATAAAAACGGACATGCAGCAGGTTTACGGCATAATCAACGACACGCTTAAGCGGCTGTATGGCGACTTTGCCGAGATAATGCTGGACGAGGACCTTAACATAAACAAATCGGTAAGATATATTATAACAGTTCCGCCAAGCTGCAGCAAAGAGGTTTTGTTTGACTGCGGGCTGGCTCGGATTAATCCGCAGGGCAATTTTGAACTTATTAAGGGCATTGATGAACATATTATCGAAAGCCCCTGCTGCGCTCTGTCATATATCAAGGGTGTTTTTATAACGAGTTCCACAGCAGGCATTAAGATATTTGAAGGCGGACCCGATGAGGACCGTAAATTCAGCGGGTATCATCTGGAATTTATTTTTAGAGAAGAGGAATTTGCCGATGATTTTTCGGCATTGCTTTTCAGTCAAGGTATCAGCAGCAAAAAGAGTAAGCGCAAACACTTGTTTGTGCTGTATATAAAAGAAGCCGAGCAGCTAAGCGACCTTCTTGCTATGGTGGGGGCCTTTAAGAGCGTTTTAAAGCTTCAGAATGAAATAACTGTGAGGCAGGTGCGAAATAATATAAACAGGCAGAATAACTGCTTTAGTGCCAACGTGGAAAAAACGGCGACGGCTGCTATGAAACAGATTGCGGCCATTGAGAGGATAAAAAATAAGAGAGGCCTCGGCAGCTTAAGTGACGGACTCATTAGGTTGTGTGAGCTGAGGCTTGCTCATCCCGAAGAGTCAATTGAGGGGCTGGCGGGGCTTATGGGAAATGTCACTAAAAGCGGCGTCAATCATCAGCTGAGAAAGCTTATGAAGCTCGCTGAAGAGCTGTGAAAACAAGCAAAGGAGAAAACGTATGAGGATGGAAGATATTGAATTTGATACCAATTTCGACTTGGAAGATATGAAAAAATGCAGACAGATTATTTTGTCTGCTCATGGCATGGGCAGCAGTAAGGACGGAAAAACTCAAACGAAACTTAAAGAGGTCATGAAAAAGCAAGGGGTGGGTGTTGTGAGCTTTAACCTTCTGGGGCGCGGTGCAGAACTTTTTCAGACTGAAGATTATATAAAACAGTTTGAAACAATTGAAGAATGGGCGCGGCTGAATTTTCCCAATTCCGATATAAGCTTGTTTGGAAGCAGTTTTGGGGGATTTTTGATGTTGCAATATTTTGCAAAAGACCCTGATAAGTATAGTGTGCTTATTTTGCGTGCCCCTGCAATTGACTTGGCATCAGTTGTTAAAACTGAGATTGAAAAACAAGGAATATTTCTTAACGAATGGGTTACGGGTGATGGACCTTTGGAAAGCTATAAGCCCTTTAGTCTTGAGCTGTGTTCGGATTATGCGAATAATACAACATTTGATACAGGCAGAAATTCAAAGATAAACATTATTGCCGGCGAAAATGACGATATGGTTGATATAAAAAACTATCAAAAACTTTTAGACGGCGGAGCACATATTTATACCATAAATGGAGCAGGGCATCAACTGACGAGCCCTGAGGACTTGGATATGTTTGGTCACTATTCTTCTCTTATTATGGAGGGAGCAAAAATCAAATGGCAGTAAAAGCTCGACGAACTGCAGGCTTGCTGTCATTACGAGGAATATGGTGACCGCAACTCCTTGTTAAGACCTATACTATGGGATTGCCACGCTTTTGGCTCGCAATGATAAAGGAATAGTCATTGGAAATCATATTTAAAAAGAGGGATAAATGAAACCGTTTATACATTTGCATGTGCATACCGAATATAGTTTGCTTGACGGAGCCTGCACCATCAAAAAGCTGGTTGAAAAGGTTAAAGAGCAGGGAGCGCCTGCCATTGCCATAACCGATCATGGCAATATGATGGGCGCACTCAAGTTTTATGCCGAGTGTTTTAAATTAGGAATTAAGCCCATCATCGGGTGCGAGTTTTATATTGCCGAAAACAGGCATGTTAAATCGGGTAAGCCCGAGCTTTTTCATTTAATTTTGCTTGCCAAAAACAATACGGGATATAAGAATCTGTTAAAGCTTAATTCCATTGCCCATGTAGAAGGGTTTTATTACAAGCCCCGAATTGACTATGAGGTGCTGAAAAAACACAGCGAGGGGCTCATTTGTCTATCAGCGTGTTTAGCGGGGCATGTTCCGCAACTGCTTTTAGAGCGCCGCTTTGACGAAGCTGAAAAGCTTGCGCTTAAATATAAGTCTTTGTTTGATGAAGGCGACTATTATATAGAGCTTCAAAATCACGGTCTTCCTGAACAGATAGAGGTTTTGGAGCCGCTTTATAACCTTGCTAAAAAGATTGGTGTAAAGACTGTTGCTACAAATGATGCTCACTATATCAACAAATCTGATGCTGAAATGCAGGATATTTTGCTGTGTATTCAGACGGGCAGATTTGTGGACGAGCCTAACCGCATGAAGTTTGAAACCGAAGAATTTTATATCAAAAATATGGAGGAAATGCAGCAGGTTTTGGGGGCTTATCCCGAAGCACTTGAAACTCCCTATGAGATAGTTGAAAAGTGTCAGGTATCAATTAAGGCCAAGAGTCACGCAGAGATAGATTCGTCGTTGGGTATTCCTAAGGATTCTGTTCTAAAGCCCAGCGAGGCGTTTATTCCTGTTTTTAAGGCTCCGGACGGCATGAATAACTATGAGTATATGAAAAAGGTTGTATACGATGGGCTTGAAAAACGATATGGTAAAATTACCAAGGAACTTGAAGAACGTGCCGAGACCGAGCTGGAGCTTATTAAAAGCGGAGGGTTTATAGAATACTTTTTGGTGGTGTGGGATTATGTTGCCTACGCCAAAAGTCAAGGCATACCTGTGGGCCCCGGCAGAGGTAGCGGAGCGGGCAGTATTGTGGCCTATGCCATGGGCATAACCAATGTAGAACCTCTGCAATACAACCTGCTGTTTGAGAGATTTATTCACAAAGAACGTGTGAGTATGCCAGACTTTGATATTGACTTTTGTTATGACCGAAGGTCGGAAATTATTGAGTATGTCAAACAGAAATATGGCATGGATCATGTGTCGTATATCGGTACACTTGGCACTATGGCCGCTAAAAACGCCATAAAAGATGTGGGTAGGGTGTTGCGGATTCCTTATGCCGAGGTTGACAAGATAACCAAGTCTATCCCGAACAAGCTGCCTGACGGCATAAAAAAGCCGCCGGTTTTGAAGTATTATTTTGGAACAACGGGCAAAGAAGAGGACCAGAAATATGTTCTGCCCGAGCTGAGGGCTTATTATGACAACGACGAGCGTCTTAAAAAAGTTATTGACCTTGGCATAAAGCTTGAAGGCATGCCCAGACAGAGCTCAACACACGCCTGCGGAATTTTGATTACACCAAGACCCGTCAGCGACTTTGTGCCGCTGCTGCGAAACGGCGAGGAAATAGCGTCCCAATTCAGCATGGTGGAGCTTGAGGATTTGGGACTTCTGAAAATGGACTTTTTGGGGCTTAGAACGCTTACGGATATTGACAGAACTGTTAAGCTTATCAAAAAGAATTTTAATAAAGACATTGATTTTGATAGCATGGGGGTTGATGACCCCAATGTTTATAAGTTGGTTACTTCAGGCGATACAACCAACATATTTCAGATTGAAAGCTCAGGTTTTCAGGATTTGATGCGAAAGCTTAAGCCTGACTGTCTTGAAGATATTATTGCTGCTATTTCGATGTATCGGCCGGGGCCGATGGATTATATACCTAGGTTCTTGGAAAATAAGCAAAACCCCAAAAATATAGTCTATGACCATCCGTGTCTGGAGCCTATTTTGAAAGAAACCTACGGCGTAATTGTATATCAAGAGCAGGTTATGAAAATTGTTCAGGTCATGGCGGGTTATACGCTGGGGCAGGCCGACAATGTGCGGCGTATTATGGGCAAAAAGAAAGTGGACCAGATGGACGCAGAGCGTAAGAAGTTTATAAACGGCTGGCAGGACCCCAAGGGACAAAAAAGTATCCCGGGTGCTGTTGCACTCGGTGTCAAACCGGAAGTAGCCGAAAAAGTATTTCATGAAATGGAAAACTTTGCAAAATACGCGTTTAACAAGTCGCACTCGGCAGGTTATGCAGTTTTAACTTATCAGACAGCGTGGCTTAAGTGTTATTATCCGGTGGAGTTTCTGGTGTCGGTTTTAAACAACCGCATAACAAACGCTGATGAAATTAAAAGATATCTCATATACGCAAAGGAAGTTAAGATAGAGGTTCTTCCTCCGGACATCAACAAGAGTGAGACATACTTCAGCGTTGAAAACGGCAAAATAAGGTTTGGTCTTGCGGCCCTCAAAAATGTTGGAATAGGTATGACTGACAGCATTATTGAAGAGAGAACTAAAAACGGTTCGTTTGCTGACCTCTATGACCTTATATCCAGATTTGCGGGGACTGTCAACAAAAGGTATATGGAAAGCCTGATTTACAGCGGTGCGCTGGACTCCTTCGGCAAAGCACGTTCGCAGCTGATAGAGGTGTTTGATCAGGTAATTGATATGGCATATTCCACAAAAAAGACGCAGGCGACAGGGCAGTTCAGTCTGTTTGAAAACGAGGCGGTGCAGCTTAATATAGTGGTTTATCCTGATATAAAGGAATATAGCCTTGCCGCCAAGCTTAAGTTTGAAAAGCAGGTGACGGGAGTATATATTTCGGGTCATCCGCTTGATAATTATGCTGACAAGATGAAGAATTTTAACTTTAATTCGTCAAAGCTGGTTGTGAGTGAGGATATAAATGCCAACGACGAAATGCACGAAATGGAATTTATTGAACAGGATATTGTCAACGATATGCAGGTAAATACAGGCGGAATTGTGACGGAGATACGAAAAATGTATACTAAGCAGGGCAACCGTGAAATGGCCATGCTCAAGCTTGAAGATTTGTATGGTTCTATGGATTTGATGATGTTTCCAAATATTTATGACCGATATAAAGACAAGCTTAAAGAGGATGTTATGATAAGCGTAAGCGGCAGACTTTCGCTGAGGCCGGGGGATACCCCCACCATACTTGTTGAAAAGATGGGCTTTTGGGCGGCGGAAACTGAAGAAGAGCCGGAAAAACCCAAAGAAGAAGAAAAGTCTTCGCAGACGCTTTATTTAAAGTATGACACTACCGACAAGCTGTTGCATCAAAAGATTATGACGATTTTGAAAAATAGCATTGGCAGTGTGCCCGTTTTGATAAAATGCGGGCAAACCGACAAAAGCTTTAGGATAGGGCTCAAGGTTAATGTGGATAATTATTTGCTTAATGAGCTGAATGCGTTAATTAAAGAGGAATTTATAAAAGTGATGTAATTTGTCTTTTCAATGCTTAGATGGCGTCAGGAGTTTTAAATTTGTTTACTTGTAAAATTTTGTTAAACTGCTACGCTTTAACGCATAAATTTTACTGCGTTCACAAATTTAAAACTCCTGATGCATAAATGATTTATTAATTTAAAAGTGTTTAGAGTAAAGTACATAAGCTTACATCAATTTTATTGTGGTAAGCAAGAAGGCGGAGTATTTGAACATATTGCGGAAACTTCAAGGTTATTATGCAAAACATTTTACATTAAAAGCAATTATGGTTATAATATAGAAGAGAAAGAGGTGAGTATGAGAATAGCTGTTTTGACCAGCGGTGGGGACAGTCAGGGTATGAATACCTGCATAAATGTACTTGCAAAAATAGCAAGTTTTAATAAAAATATTGAGTTTTGGGGTGTGAGCCACGGATTTCAAGGACTTATTGATGATGAGTTCAGCCGTATTGATTATGCGATATTCAGAAATGTCAGTCATGTCGGAGGAACGGTTTTGAAGTCGTCACGAAGCCGTAAGTTTACCACTGTGGCAGGTCTTAAGGCTTCAGTTGAAAATATTAAAAAGCACAAGATTGATGTGCTGATTGTGATAGGGGGCGACGGGTCGTTTAGAGGACTGACCGCTCTTAATGATGAAGGAATTAAAACGGTGGCAATTCCTGCCACGGTTGACAATGACTTATATTATACCGATAATGCTCTTGGGTTTGACAGCGCAGTTAATGTGGCGGTGAATGCTATTGAAAGCATAAGTCAAACGATGTCGTCGCTTGACAGGGCATGCGTGGTAGAGGTTATGGGCAGATTTTGCGGTTCAATTGCGCTTTTTTCGGCCTCCACCTGCGCGTGCGAGGTTGTTGCCACCAACGAGCATCCGCTCAGTGAAGAGGAGATTGTGGCACGGGTTAAAAAGGCCATATCTCTTGGAATTACAAGCCCGCTGGTGATTGTGAGTGAGCACCTTTATGATATTTTTAAGCTTGCTGCCGAAATTGAATTTCACACCAAAAAAGAAACTAAGGCCAATGTTCTTGGATACATTCAACGGGGCGGATCACCTTCTCCCAAAGACCGTCTGCTTGCCATGCAGTTTGCTGTGCGAGCGATGGAGCTCATTGAAAAGGGCGAGTTTAACAGGGCAGTGGGCGTAAAAGACAACAAAATTATTGATGTTGATATGAAAACAGCCAACCACAGCAAGACCAACTTTGATGAGGCGTTGCTACGGTTGTTTGAAAAACTTAACACATAAAAACGGTGTATGCATCGCCATATAGGGTCTGCGTGCGTCAATTCCACTTGGTCATGTATTTCTTATACACTCTCTTCGTGTGCTTGTCGCCTGCTAACCCCATATAATGCGCCTACACCGTTTCTAATTGTCTATAACTAATGGGTTAATATTAAAAACCCTGCGACCCTTTTGTGAAAATAAAAGTAATAAAGTTTTTTTAAATGGTTTTATGAATGAAAGCAAGGCCGCAGAACTTATTTTGAAGCACTTTCTATAACAAGCTGGTCAAAATCTATAACCTCTGCAAAATCGCTCTGACCAAAGCTTGTGATGTTAAACTCCAGAAAATGATTGAGGTGCTTGGTCAAAATTATAGGTGTGCCGATATGCAGTTTGTAGGCAATAGCCTCAAGATAGGCCTGAAATTTGTCAGGGTCATAATCACCTGCAACTTCAAGCATAGTATCTTTCTTTATCTTTTGATTGAGCATAATTTTTGCCCAGATGCGCATATGTCACCGCCTTTTTGTTCTTGAAGTATAGCACAAACAAGCCTAAAACCAAAACGATTTTGATTTTAAGTTTATTTTTATCCGTTTAAAAAATTAGGTAATTTTTGTCCGTCTGCTGAATATACTAGTGTTACTTATAAAAATGCAGAGAAATAAAGATTTTTTTGAAAGAAACGCCCAAAAATAACCTTTGATAACTTTTTAAAAACAGTTGACATTGATGCAGAATAAGTATATAATATTGCATATAATTAAAGACGGGCACAAAGTTTGTGGCATCTCCCGAGACTTGATTATGTGTAGTCAGCAAGACCGCACATTATTTTTTTAGGAGAGCCTTTGAGGTTTCTTTAATTATAGGGCATTATTAAAAGCAAAACAAGGAGGGCTTTGAGATGGCAAAAGAAGTATATTTGACCAAGGATGGTTATACGCAGCTGCAAGAAAGATTGGAGTATCTGAAGGGCACTGCAAGAGGAGAGGTGGCAAAACAAATAGGAATTGCCAGGGACTTTGGAGACTTGAGCGAAAATAGTGAATATGACGCAGCAAAGGAGGCTCAAGGAAAAATTGAGGCAGAGATTGCCGAAATTGAAGAAAAACTCAGAGTGGCAAAAGTCATCAACGAAAAAAATGTTAAGACCGACAAGGTAACAGCAGGTTGTTTTGTTAAGGTTAAAGATTTAGATTATAACGACACATTTGAATACAGAATTGTGGGCAGCACCGAGAGTGACCCTGCCGGCGGACTTATATCAAATGAAAGTCCGGTGGGGCAGGCATTGCTCGGCAAAAAAGAGGGCGATATTATTGAAGTTACGTTACCGGAAAATAATATTACTATCAGACTTAAAATTATAGGTATACGTGCATAAGAAAACTCAAAGAGTTTTCTTGCGTAAAACTAAAAAAGCGGGGCATGAGCCCTGCTTTTTTTGTTGTGTGAAAGAAAAGAAATTTTATTGGTTGTCATAAATTTCAGCGACTACTTCGCCGAGCTCTTCTATAAGTGAGGGGGTTACGTTTTCTTTACGTATGGCTGTTATTGCCCGGCATACGGTTTCGGTTGCTTTATTGTCTTGCGTAGAAGAATTTTGAAGTATATAGATTGAAAGACGTTCGGCAATACGTGCCCAATCGCCGGGCGCGAAAAATATGCCCAGCTCCATTATCATTTTGCGGGTCTGGCCCATCTGCATAAGCTGTATAATCTGTTTTTCAAGATTTATGTCTATTGCCATAGCTGCCTCCTAAGCGGGGATGCCCCCGCAGGCGATTGTTTGTAGTTTGGTAACGTATCAGTAATTTTATAAATTTAGTATAACATAATAAAGTATGTTTTGTAAAGCAAACCCCAATAATAGTATGACAAAGACTTCCGGCTTTTATAAATTTTTGGTGAACTTATAGGATTTTTTAATATTTGTTTACATGTCGTTTCATTTGTAAAAGACTGTAATTTATGTTACAATATATTTGTGAAAGAAGAGATTTTTGATATTATAGGTCATATGCCTCAATATGCCGAACTGAAAGGGCTCAAAAAGAATCAAAAGCTTACTCATGCATATATGCTGATGAGTCATGACAGTCTGCTTTTGAGTGAGTTTGCAAAGCTGTTTGCAAAGCTTGTTATGTGTGAGGGTAGCAGTGCACCATGTGATAAGTGTGTCAGCTGTCAGAAGAATAATTTAGGCTCTCATCCTGATTTGTGTATTTTGCCTAAGGAAGACAAATATTCGGTGTCTACGGTTGAGTGGCTCAGCCATAACAGTAATTTGGTTCCGTTAGAGGGCGCAAACAAGGTATATATTCTTGATAAGTTTGACACTGCAGGCACTGCTGTTCAAAACAAGCTTCTTAAGCTTTTAGAAACTCCGCTGCCCAGCGTAACATTTATTTTATGCGTGTCAAATGAGCGAACGGTGCTGCCTACAATTCATTCGAGATGTAAAAGAATAAGATTAAATCAACTTTCAGAAGGGGATATAAAAAAGTATCTGAATAAGACTGTCCCTAATGCTAAGGATATTGACACCATATCAAAGTTTTGCGGAGGCAACTTGCAGCGGGCTATTGATTTTATAAGCGTAGGCTACATGCAAAACTATAATCTGGTTCTGGATACTTTAAGTAGCCTAAAAAGCAGCGGTACAATGCTGTTACTCTCGAGTAAGCTCAATGAAAAAAAAGAGCAGATAGAAAATATTATAGAAATCTTTGAGACGGTTTTACGGGAAGTAATACTTCTTAGGCTTAACAAAAAAGAGCTGATGCAAAGCCGCGATGCGCGCATAGAAGAAATAGCAAAAATGATAACTGCACCTATGGCTGACCTGATAATTCGAAGACTATATCTGATTAAGCGGCAGTTGTCGCTAAATTGCAGCCCAACCGGCGTGATAGATAATTTATTGCTGTATATTTTGGAGGTAGAACATACATGAATTTTGATGTGATAGGCGTAAGATTTAAAAACGCCGGCAAGGTATATAATTTTAACCCTAACAGGCTGGACCTTAAAATAGGTGATGGCGTTGTTGTCGGCACCAGCAATGGTGACGAGTATGCAATTGTTGCCACAAACATAATAAAGCTGACTGACAAGGAAATTAAGTCACCACTTAAAAATGTTTTGAGAAAGGCTACAACGGAAGACGAAATGAAGTATCAGAGTAATCTTGAAAAGGCCGAGGACGCACTTAAGGCCGCCAGAGAACTGATAATAAAGCACAAGCTGGATATGAAGCTTGTTGATGCTGAGTTTGCTTTTGACGGCAGCAAAGTTGTTATTAGTTTTGTGTCAGACAACAGGGTGGACTTCAGGGACTTGGTAAAGGATCTTGCTATAAGGTTAAAGACCAGAATTGAGCTGCGCCAGATTGGCATAAGAGATCAGGCACGCACGGTTGGGGCTATTGGTATATGTGGGTTGGAGTGCTGCTGTTCAAAGTTTTTAAACAGCTTTGATAAGGTATCTATTAAGATGGCAAAAAATCAAAACCTGTCGCTTAATCCCACCAAAATAAGTGGAATGTGCGGAAGGCTTATGTGCTGTCTTGATTATGAAAACGATTATTATCAGCAAATGCTCTCAAAAATGCCCAAGGTTAACAGCGAAGTTATTACTCCAGACGGCAAAGGCACAGTAAGCTTTTTGGATCTCTTCAGAGAAAAAATCACCGCTCGTGTTGAGAGCAGTGACGGAGTTTATAGTTATAAAGACTATGCACTTGCGGATATAAAATTTAAAAAGGGCGGCAACCATGAGTGAGCATATCTATGATTTGGGGTGTAAGGGGTATAAAATAATTCAGGATAAGCTCGGTTATGCTTTCACCACTGACAGTGTGCTGCTTGCAAACTTCGTAAAGCTCGGGTATAGCGACGAAGCCATTGAGTTGTGTTCGGGAAGCGGGGTTATAAGTGTTTTAGCATACGCTAAAAATGGCCCTAAGAAGATTGTAGGCGTTGAGATAGAAGAGCGACTTTGTGATATGGCAAACCGAACGAGTGAGATTAACGGCCTTGTGGGAAAAGTGGATTTTGTAAATATAAGTCTGCAAGAAGCACCGAATTATTTTAAAAAAGAATTTGCTGCGGTGATTTGTAATCCTCCGTATAACAAAAATAATCAGCAAAACTTAAGCGCCGAAGTGGCCGCTGCGCGTCATGAAGTTAAAATGAGTCTGGAAGAACTAATGATAAGCACCGCTAAGCTTTTGAAGTTTGGCGGAAAGTTTTATTTAATTCATAGAGCCGATAGGATAGACGAAATTTTTGTGACGCTTATGAAATATAATCTTAATCCCAAGGTGCTGCAGATTGTGCAGCCCAAAAAAGATAAAGAAGCGCATCTTATTATGATTGAAGCCGTCAAAGGCGCTAAATTTGGGGTAAGGGTGCGAGCCCCCATTGTTATTGATGAAATGTAACAAAAGGCATACATGCTCTTTTTACCAAGGCTTCGACCATTATGTGGTCTGCAGAAGGGTTCAGTGATATGTATACATAACCTTAAGAATAAAGAAAAAAGTAGGGAATATAAACCCTGCTTTTTAAAATGTCACTTTAGAACTCGACATAGTCGGCATGAAGTTACCTCTTGTTTTTTAGTTAAATTCCGGTGCTATCAGTATTCCTTCAAATTGCGGCAATAGTTCGGGTGCGGTGCTTTTCATTATAAAACGCAAAGCATCGTCTTCTGTCATCTGAATATTTTTTTCTTCATCACTTTTAAATATTTCAAAAGTATTGCCACAAGATGTTTTGCTGCCATCGTTTAATAAAGCTAATATGAAAGAGTCATTTTGGTCGCTATAATAGTAATAACATCTTCCCCAATTGTCAACAATTTGAATAAAATCATGATGGTTTTCCCCAATGTCTTTGTATAAATAACCATCGACTTTCAGGTTTTCCGTATTAGTTCTGTTATTAAGATGGGATACCCATATATTACCATCATTTGGCAGCCACGTATAACCATTTTGGTCAACATTTTTTTGTGCATTTTTAAATGCTGACAAAAATAATGGTTGTAATTTTTTTTGTAATTCTCTTATTTTTTCTTCCATTTGTTTTCTCCATTTAGTTTCTTGACTAATTATATCACTTGCTTGCATTTTGTCAAGCCCGAAGTTTTATCGGGCTCACATCACCCTGCAAATCAGACAGCTTACAACTACGGCTGCAAGGGAAGCAAGAAGTGCCACGGGGATAGCATAGGATAGTTTTTTTATACTAGTGCCCGAAAAATAAAGCGTGGAGATATAGAAGACTGTATCGCTACTGCTGATTATTACGCTGGCAGCCCTGCCTACAAAACTATCTGTGCCGTATTGAGTGTAGATATCGCTCAAAAGTGCCAGAGCTCCGCTGCCGCTGAAGGGTTTAAGAAGTACCAATTCCACAAGCTCTTTGGGTATACCCATAAAACCGAATATAGGAGCAAGTCCGGTTGACAAAAGTCCGCTCAGGCCGCTCACACGCATAATCTGCACCATCATTATAATGGCCACAAGATAGGGAAAGATATCTATTACCAGCGGAATAGCACCCTTGGTGCCATTTATAAAGCTTTGATAGGTATTTACTTTTTTTATGCGGGCGTAAATAAATATAAATATAAACAGAACGGGAAGGATATAAATGCTCATTTTTTCCTCCCTTTAGCAAAAATAATCACTAAAAGAACACCGATAACGGTTGAAGTTACGGTGGCTATTATGCTTGGCAGAATTATGTCGCTGGGGGACACGCTACCGGCGGCTGCCCGCAGTCCCATTACAGTTGTAGGTAAAATCTGCAGAGAAGTGGCATTTAGAACAAAAAACATTATCATAGCTTTTGTGGCAACCCCGTTGCCGTCATCCATACCTTTCATGGCTTTTATTCCCAAAGGTGTTGCAGCGCCGCCCATACCAAGCATATTTGCGGATATGTTCATACATACAAATTCCTGTGTTTTGGAGTCGAGCTTTCCAAAAAGCTTGAAAGAAATAGGGGAGAGTACCTTTGATAGCTTTGTCGTCATTCCGCTATCCTCCATAATCTGAAGCAAGCCCATCCACACGGCATAGACCGAAATAAGCGTAAGACACAGCTGCACAGCCGTGCCGCTGCCACTAAGAAGTGCCGGAAGCAATTTATCGGGTCCTGTAAACAGCAGCCATACGAAGCTGACCAGCATAAGGAAAAACCAGATTTTGTTCATATTAAAATATATGCAAGTGTGTGGACAAGTTATGTGAGGGTGTTGCATTTAAGTCTATAAACTTAAGGCAGCTGTAATACCCTGCTGCTCATACGCTTCATTGGCCCAAACATATATGCAACAATTCTTTTGAAAGAAAAAGGCGGTGTAAAATTTTTATGCTCTCACATTTTTAATAACTGCGCCGGTAAAATCTGTGGATAAAAAGATGCGGAGATATTTAAAGTTGTTTGAAAAAAAGTAAATTTGTGTTAGAATACAAGCATGTTGATAGACAGTCATTGCCATTTGAATGACCCAAAATTTGATGAGGATTATAATACGGTTGCCGGTAGCCTGAAGGAAAATGGGCTGAGGTTTATTATTTGCAACAGTGAGGATATAAAAACTTCTGAAAAAGCAATTGAAATAGCAAGTGCATATAACGAGATTTTTGCTGCCATCGGGTTTCATCCGCACAATGCAAAAGACTTTAAAGATGAATACGCAGAGTTTTTTAAGACAAACTCAAAAAACCCAAAGGTTGTTGCAATCGGCGAGATTGGGCTGGATTATTATTATGACCTCAGCCCGCGGGACATTCAAAAGGAAGTACTTAAAAAGCAGCTTAAGATAGCTCACGAGGCGGAGCTTCCGGTGATTTTCCATTTGAGGGACGCCAAGGAAGATTTTTTGAAGATATTAGAAGAGAATAGGCACTTGCTGACTAACGGAGGTGTGGTACATAGTTTTAGTGACGATATAGAGACTGCTAAAAGGATTATGGCACTGGGGCTTTTTATTGGCATCAACGGAACGGTTACGTTTAAGAATTTTAAGCGAGATGACGTAATTGCAGCACTGCCGCTTGATAGAATTTTGCTTGAAACTGACAGCCCATATCTTAGCCCCGAACCTTATAGGGGGCACCGAAATGAGCCTAAAAACGTCAGGCTTGTTGCTGAAGCAATAGCTAGGATTAAAAACATAGCTGCGTGCGAAGTGATAGAGCAGACAGGCAAAAATGTTCTGGCGGTGTTTTTTAAGATGAAAGGAGCGAAATGATAGAAGGGTTTAAATTTAAAAAGAAGTTTGGGCAGAATTTTATATTTGACAAAAACCTGATAGCAAGCATACTTGATAAGGGCGGACTTGATGATAGTCTGCCTATTTTGGAAATCGGCGCCGGTGCCGGAACTATGACACAGGAGTTGTGCGAAAGAGCGCCTAAGGTGGTGGCATATGAGATTGACGCCGAACTGAAGCCTGTTTTAGATGGTCTCAGGCTTAAAAACCTCACTATAAAATATCAGGATATTTTAGACGTGCCTCTAAACGTAATCGAAAAGGATTTTGATGAGTATAATCTGGTGGCAAACCTTCCGTATTATATAACTACTCCCATTATATTCAAGTTCTTGGAGTCAAAAAAGCTGAAAACTATGTATATTATGGTGCAAAAAGAGGTTGGATACAGGCTGTCGGCCAAAGCGGGAGAGAAGGAATATGGAATTCCGTCAGTGCTGGTTGATTGTATAGGCAACGCCAAAGTTACCAAGGAAATTTCTAAAACAAATTTTAAACCTGTTCCCAAGGTTGACTCGTGCATGGTCAAAATTGATATTAAGCGTGATAAGTATAATGTTGATTTCAAAGCATTTTCGGCTTTTGTGCAGCGTTCTCTTGCTATGCGGCGTAAAACCCTGATAAACAACCTCACTCACAACGGAGGTTTTGACAAAGACAGCGTCAAATGCGCTTATGCACACATGAGCCTTAAAGATAGCGTCAGAGGCGAAGAGCTGAATACCGGTCAGTTTGTGAGGCTGTTTGAGTATCTGAAAACAAAAAAACAGATGTGATTTTAAACATCTGTTTTTTATTTTTGTTATTGACCGCCTTGCGGGAGAGTAGTATCTTTTTTGTTTTTTTGTCATATATATATAAGGCAGGATTTTATATTCATGACAGCTATGCCTTATTAAGATTTGAAATACCGCCTTAATGCATATTACGACAAAATTGGTTGGTATTTTTTATAAACCGGCATGATGAAGGGTTTTTGTTTTTTGCAAGCGGTGTTATAATTTCAATTGGGTATTTAATAATTTTTAAAAGGGGAAAAAAGATGTTTAAACGCACTATAATTTTAAATTCACTGACAAAGGGCGATACCAGAAAAGCGGTGCTTAATTTAAATGGGGGAGAGGTGCTCAGCGGAGAAGTGAAGCTGTTTAACTTTGGTGACATTGGCAAGCTTGCCGTAGGTATTTATGACCGAGACGATGTTATAAAGATACCACTTGAGTTTAAGGGGGGTGTCTGCAGTTTTAAAACAAATAAGTATGTAAATCTCGATGAAAAGCTCACATGCGCGCTGGTTGATCTTACGCACTCAAGGTATCCCGAAGTGATTTTGGGCGGGATTACAACCCAGAGCGACTATGGCTTTGTTGAGGCTGCATTTTTAGAAAATGTCAATAATGAAGAGCTTTATGAAACCGAGAGCAAAGAGGAACTTGAAAAGCTTATTGACAGAGAAATTTATGATGACCAGAGCTGCGACAGCTGTGCCGAATGTAAATATAAAAAGGCATTTTATGAAGAGCCACAAAGTGCACAAACCGCAGAAGAGTCTGAAAAAGATTTTCAAGGAAAGGACGCGGAGGATGAGGAAAACCTCGAAAGCTTTAACGCAAAAACGGCATGGTGCTTTGAAACTTTTGACACAGCAGTGTGCTCAAACGAACCTTTAAAGGGCATAATCAAAAAGGATGAGGCAAGGGAAGAAAAAGAGGCTGCGGGCTTTTTGGATCAAATAAAGGGGCAAATTGACGATATGTTTGAAAAACATTCTAAGGATGAAGAGCTTGAAGCCCTGATTGAGGGGTCAAAATGGATACGTGTAAATTATGAGCAAGATGACAGTTTTTATGTGCTGGGTTTGATTTTTCAAAACGAAGAGGTTAAGTATATTGCTTATGGCCTCTCAAGTGACAGCAAGAGTACTCCGCCTGCTGACCTTCGCGAATATGCTCAGTGGCTGCCCGTTACTGATGATCCGATAGGGCGGGGTTATTGGGTGGTTTATCAGGATGCTTTGAGCGGCGAAAATATCAGTATGGAAGAGGTGGTATAAACAAGCTGGGCATATATTCTCTTCATCAGGGCTTCAACCACTTTGTGGTCTACGGAATTATTCAGAGGCATATATGCATAGCTGTAAGAAGTGGGGAAAATGCGAATTATTTAAACATTGAAGAGAAAATCATGTTTAACCTCGTTATACTTAGTTTATAAAAAGAAAAGCCGCATTTACGGTTTTCTTTTTACTTGGATTTTAATCGTAAGGCAAAATCTTTGAGTATTCTTGTTGCTTTTGTCGCACTGTTAAAAGCCAAGTAACAGGCTGCCGGCAAATCATAATGACAATAGGGATATTTCATTTGACTTTTGTGCTATTTTTTGTTATATTTAGTGCAATAATCTTTATTAAAAAGGGCTTTATATGAAAAAGAAATTAGTATTTTTGGCGGCAATGTGTTTGACTGTGGTTATGGCATTTGCCGGCTGTGGAATAGCACTTAGCGGCGGTCCGGGGGCAAATGACCCGATTTACGGCAATGGCTCGCTTGCAGTACGAAAGGGCGAATGGCTCTATTTTGTTAATGCATTTAAGAGCTATGAAACTGTGAATGTAAACGGAAATAAATTCGGAGACGAAAAGCTTTCCGGGATTTATCGAACTAAACTCAACGCAAACGGTCTGGTTGAAACTGACGATGATGGCATGCCTGTTGGAGCGGAGCTTGTGGTTCCGCAGATAGCGGGTTATGAAAACGGCGGGATATACATTTTTGGAGATTATATATATTATAGTACTCCAAAAACTTTAAACGACAAAACCGGTGTAGCTCAAAGAGGGTTATATAGCTTTGAACGGGTTAAGCTTGACGGAACAGAGCACAAGACATTATACTTTGCTGATAATGTTTCAAGCAACTTTCAGGTAGTCTATCAGCAGGTGGGTGAGTTTGTATATATTATAATAAGAAACGGCACCGAAGTACGGTCAGTTGAAGTGGGTCTTAAAAATGACAAGGTTTATAACCGTATTCTGGCTCAGGATGTGGTGTCGGTGGCGTTTAGCCAAAGCGACAAAAATACAAGCTCTTTTGAACAATATGTTTATTACACCAAGACTGCCACAATAGCAGATAACGGATTTGATGGATATCAGATAATGCGTTCCAAGTTTGACGGCTCGGTTAAAGACGATGTAATAAGATCTGTTACCGACAATCTTACTCTTAATAATGTTAAAAACAGCAGAATATATTATGAATTCGGCAGCAAGCTCTATTCAACTACTAATTTTGTTACAAGTCATCAGTATGCCAGCAGCGGAACCGATAAAATTACACCGTATTTTGTGCTGGGTGACCAGAATGGTGTAAACAGAGGAATAGTTACTAACTATGAGAGCAAGCTTGTGAGGTTTGTGAGCACCAGCCAATATTATATTATAGAAAACAGTGTTTCTGAAATTTTGACAGTTGTGGGTGAGTTTGTTTATTTCAAGCAAAGCGGCAGCGAACAAGTTTTTCGCATCAGGTTTGACGGCAGCGGGGCAAAAGAAGTTGTTATAAATTCTATAAGTCTTCAAATCAACTCCAAAAACTACTTTGACTGCGACGGCGAATATATCTTCTATTTTAATACTGTAGAAAACTCTAATCAGTTGTTTAGTTACTTGCATATGATAAAGATAGGCGCGCAGAATGAAGAGAGTGAACTGTTTTCAAAATTTATAGGAGTGCTCGACGAGACCGATGTAAAAGTTGAAGAATAAAAGCATACAAAAAATCATCTGCATAAATACAGATGGTTTTTTTGTGGGTTAGAGAGGCTGTTTTGTGGATATAATCAGACGGAGGTAATTATGCGAAAAACAGGTGTAACCCTAATGGAAATAAAACAGCAGATAACTATGCTCAAGGGTAAAGATGTTGACATGCAGGTGAACAGAGGTCGCAAGAAGATAGAAAACTATAGCGGGGTGATAGATAATATCTATCCCTCGGTGTTTACTGTCAAGCTTGCGGGGCGGGTGATGGGGGATATGGCGACTTATTCATACAGTGATGTGCTTTGCGGAGATGTAAAGATAAATGAGCCGCAGGTCTAATAAGGCTTATAGATAAGTCTGCTTAGTTTGCATTGTATGCTTTTTTGAGAAGAGGGGAAGTTTCCCTTCTTATTTAGTTTGTTGTAATAATTTGGGGCCTAGCTTAATATCATGTATTAAGTTGATTTTAAGGGGGTTCTGAAATGTCACAGACGGGTGAAGGTTTTAAGGTATGTACGAAAAAGAGAGTGGGTAGCAATCAGATTAAGGTGTCGGCCACAAGCGACACACAAGAGAAGGAGATAGCCAAAGTGCTGGGGGTTAATGCCCAGCCTCATGTTGTTTCGACAGAGGTTTTAAATGCCGAGGCAAAGGCTGACATGAGCGTGAGTTTTATGGCTTTGGTATGTTTTGCCGACGGTAGTTTTGGGAGTGTTAAGGGGCAGAGTAATATCAGGTGCAGCATAGAAAATGCTATGCTCAGACCCGGACAGACGGCAAGCTTTTTGACGCAGGCTGTAGATATAACGGCCGCCGTCTCTCACAGCGAGCTGATTTTTGGCGCTGTTTTAAACAGTGAGGTCTATATGATAGATGCCGATATCAGCGTTAAGAGTATTGTTGTGGATGACGACATATATACTAAAGAAAGCGATATTGAAATAAACAGCTATAAACAAACTGTAACCCACAAAGGTAACATATCCTTTGAAGAGCCGAAGGACAGCAAGTTTAAAGCGTTGCTTTTTGCCAACCATCAGGTATACCTAAAAAACACTGTGCCAAATAATGATTATTTAAGTGTGACCGGAGGTGTTGTTGTAAGCGCGGTTTATGAGTGTGAGGACGGCGTTTTAAAGAGCTTTATAAAAAATGTAGACTTCAGCGAAGAGATTGAAGCGGTGGGACTTTGCCGTGAGCATATCATTCAGACGCGAACGGTTGCAAGCGGCAGTGCAAATGTAAATAATGTTGACGGTGAGGGCGGCGGAGTGCTATATTTTGAGGTGCCGTATGCTTTGACGGCGGATATATATGACCAGAGCCGCAGAGAGTGTATTGTGGATGCTTATTCGGTTGACAAAGAAGTTAATTTGACCACTTCCTCGTTTGAACAGACGCAGGTGTTTGCCGGCAAAAGTGCCGAAGAGAGTGTTGTGGCAAGCTTCAGTGTGCCCGAAGATAAGCCTAGGATAGAAAAGATATTGTCAGTAACCGGCGGCGGGATAAATATTACCAATGCACTTACTAAGAATGGCGAGGTTGTTACGGAGGGTATTGCGGGTATTAATATTGTATACTTCAGCGAGGATGATGACGGAAATAATGTTTTAAATGCTATGACGGTTGATGTGCCTTTTTCAGCTTTGCTTAGCGTGCCTGAAGCTCAGGAAGGTGACAATGTGCAGGCACAGGTTGTGATGGGCGAGATAACTCTCAAAAACCGCAAGGGCCGCGAGCTTGAAGTGATAGCTGATATAAAGGTAAACTACAACCTTGACAGACAAGTTTTAAGTGCTGTTGCCACCGACATAAGCTTTGGAGACGCCAAATCTGAGCGCAACTTTGCACTTGAAATTTTTGTGGCAAGAGAAAACCAGACCATTTGGGATATTGCAAAGCATTTGAACATTTCAACCGAAGAACTGCTTGAACAGAATGCCGAGCTTACACTGCCGATTGCTGTGGGCGACAAGGTAGTGTGCTATCATAAACGTAAAACAGATTTTTAAGTGAATAACTTAAAACAAAAAAACCCAATCTTTGGGTTTTTTCTGTTTTTTGATGTGTTATAATTTTGCCGAAAAAATCGTGTTGGGTTACTTTACTGTTTAATAATAATTTGATTTTGACGTAAAACAAATATTGCCGGCGGCATCTCCGCCGCTGCCAAATCCCAAATAGATTACAACGCCGAGTAATATAAATAATACAGTAAGGATAAGGAATTTTTTCATATTGATAATATTTACAGAAAAACTGTTTTTCAGACGGAGGTTTTTGTTTTTTTAGTTGGTAGTTTGGCGGGTTTTGGTCGGGAACTGACAAATTGTTTAAGAAGATGAATAATCAATATTTTTTTTGCGCATTACTACCTTAACTTTAAGGAGGGAAAAATGAAAAGATACATTGCTATTTTATGTGTGAGTCTGGTGTTGGTGATGGGCCTTGGGTTTAGTTTTACGTTAATTTTGCCAAAAGAGAGTGATAATATAGTCTATACGGCTACGGTCTCACAAAACAAGGAGATTCAGCAGAGGCTGAAAGATTTGGGGTATTATAAAGCGGCCGTAGACGGGGTTATAGGTCCGAAGTCAATTGCCGCAATAAAAGCCTTTCAAAAAGACAATGGTCTTGTTGTTGACGGAATTGTGGGCAGCAAAACTGCAGCGGCGCTCAAAATAAGTTCGCCGACACAGAATTCGGGGGATTTAAATCTTCTCGCTAAGTGTGTATACGCCGAAGCGCGCGGAGAGCCTTATACGGGTCAGGTAGCTGTAGCTGCGGTAATTCTTAACAGAGTGAAAAATGCGAACTTTCCAAACAGTATTTCGGGCGTGATTTATCAGCCGTGGGCATTTACTTGTGTAAACGACGGACAGATAAATTTTCAGCCTAATCAAACTGCTTATAACGCAGCAAGGGACGCTATGAACGGCTGGGACCCATCATATGGCTCAATATATTACTATAACCCGGCGACAGCCACCAGCAAATGGATATATTCAAGACAGACTATAGTTAGGATAGGCAAACATGTGTTTGCAAAGTAGGAGGTGAAATATGGAAGAGACAAAAACAAAAAAGACAGGTAAGGGTGCCAAAATTGCGCTTGCCATTGTCAGCAGTATATTGGGGCTTGCTGTAATCGGCATGGGGATAGGGCTATATTTTACTACTAATGGGCTCACTCAGCAGAGCATGAGTCTTGAAGGGGTTTATCAGCGGTCATTTTATGACCTAGTTGAAAATGTGAACTCTCTTGAAAACGAAGTGAGCAAGCTTATGGTCACTAAAAATGAGGACAGTCAGCACAAATCACTGCTGACAATAAAACAGCAGTCGGCTGATGCCAGCTCAAACCTGAGCAGATTGCCGTTTAGCAGCAATATGATAAATCAGACCGAAGGGTTTATAAACCAGCTCAACGGATATTTTACATCGCTTTTAAAGCGTCAGGGAGGCATACCGGATGATCAGTATGATGTAATATATGACATTTATGACAGCATTACCAAGGTTCAGGGAGAGCTGAACAAGGTGTCCTACAAGCTTTCAAACGGTTACAGAATAATGGATAACCTTGACGGTTCGGTCGAAGTTGACGGTTTTTCGCTCAACTTTGCCGGAATTAGCAGCGACAGCATAGAATATCCTTCGATGATTTATGACGGTCCTTTTTCTGAAAGTATGCTTAAAAAAGAAATTAGAGGTATACCCAACACCGAAACATCTGAAGGGGATGCTAGAGAGTTTGTAAAAGAGGTGTTTGACATCAGCAAAAACTCGCAGATAGAATATTTAGGTGAAACCAACGGAAACTTTAAGACCTATGACTATAAGATAAACACCAACCAAAACGATTATTATGTGCAAGTAACCAAGAAAGGTAAATTCTTGCTTACAGTCAGTGCGGACGCTCAGACCGGAGCTGCCAAAATTGACAGCGAAGAAGCTTTGAAGCGTGCGCTTGGTATGGTTGAAAAGCTTGGAATAAAGGACATGCAGCGTGTGTGGTCGGCTGAGGCTGATGGCATAGCATATATCAATCTAGCACCGGTAATTGATGATATTACAATTTATCCTGACCTGATTAAGGTTAAGGTAGACATGGTAACAGGCAATGTTATGGGTTATGAAGCCAGCAGTTATGCTAACAATCACACCAACCGAAAGCTCCCCGAACCCAAAAATACCAAAGAGCAGGCCCAAAGCCAGGTCAGTGACAAGCTTGAAATAAAGAACGACAGACTGTGTGTAATTCCGCTTGAGTCTGGCGGCGAAACAATGGCCTATGAATTTGAGGCTGAGGCAAACGGACACACATATTATGTATATATTGATGCGGGCACCAACGAGCAGATAAGAATTATGAGGGTAATTAAAACCACTCAGGGAAATCTTATTTTATAGTATGGGCATATGAGCATATTAAGCAAAAAGGGGCATAGGCCCTTTTTTTGCGCTTAAAGCTCCTTTTTTCTCTAACTATGGGTTAAGAGCAATCCCATAGTTAAGTGATTCAACAGGTCTTATTGCCGCGTCTTTTTAAGCTTCCCTTGCAATGACGGCTAATAATGGTAGTCGAGCAAAGCCATTTTTGCAGTAACAAATGGCGGCGAAATATGTCATTTTGCATAATATTTTACAAAAATACGATATTCTTCGAGTTTGGACTTTACATAAGACGTGTGATATGTTATTATTTAAAATAAGTATTTTCTTTTGTTTTTGAAACAGCATATAAGAAAATGCATTGGAGGAGATATGACACAACAAGATATACAGAGAAATAAGCTGCTGAGGCTCGGAATTTTTGAGCTGAGAAATATGGCGCGCGACCTTGGTGTACGCTCACCCACGACGCTGACTAAAGAAGTTATGATAGAGGAAATGCTGCGTATCATAAGGGGCGAGGCCGATCCTTATACTCCGCTGAGCAAGCGAGGCAGACCGCCTAAGAGCAATTATAAAGAAAACGTATACAGCACCGAAATAATTGGTGTAAGCATGTTGAGAGAGAGCAGGGTGAGCCTTGACAATATTGACTCAGGCAGTGATGTTGAAGTTATGGGATTTGTTGACAACAGAGGTGAAGAGGCTTATGTGCGGGGCGGCGGCGGAAATTTTTATAATCTCAAACAAATTTGCCGGATATCAAATGAGCAGCTTTTGCGTCACGGTCTGGGCTTAGGAGACTTCATACGCGGCATGGCAAAGTCAAGCCCGATGGCTGATATGCCGATTGTGATTAAGGTTGAGGAAATAAACGGAAAGGCTCCAACTGAACATAATCCCAACACTTTTGATGAGTTGGAGATAAAGCCATTGTCAAAGCCTTTGCAGCTGTCAAAGCTTGTTGCCAAAATAGGGACGAGAGCGATAGGTTTTTATCAAAAAGTGGATGATACGTTTGTTCAATTTATGCAAGAGATTGACAGAAAAAGTGAATTTGTTAAAATATTTATTGGCATAGACTGCTTTCCCGAAGAAATTGTTATGTGTAAGGCTTTTGAAAATACCGAATGTTTTTATACTACTGCTGAGCAAAATCCAAGTGAACATCTGAGATTGATTGATTTTGTAATAAGCAGAGCAAAGAGCCTTGCATGTGAAAATAAAGATGTTTTGCTTGTTGTTAATGGAATAGACAGAGTTGTTCGAAGTCAGAATTTGGAAGCAGGCAGACATATATATGATATAGGTTCATTCAGCATCAGCAAAAAACTGCTGGCAGTAGCACGTCAGCTTGAAGGGGGCAGTGTTACAGTGCTGGCGCTTTGCTTGCAAAAAGAAAATAATGAGTTTTTGACTGCTATAAAAGAGGGACTTGAGACAATGGTAAGTAATACCGTCACTATCAATTAAAAATATGTGAGAACAAAAAAAAAGAGTGGCACGACACGGGCATATTGCGCTGGTTGTGATTACGGGACATAGAAACTTAATTCTACATATCTCCAAACACTCTACAAATATTATACTCATAAAAAATGTTAAGTCAATATTTTTGCAATAAAAAAACATATCACATTTGTGATATGTTTTTTGTTGAAGAGATTATCTTACTTTCATGCGGGTTCGTAGCTTGATGATGACTATTGTCAGTGCCACTGCCGCCAGACACCCTAATACGATTACGATTATTGCAATTGTGTTAAGAGGTTCAAGTCTGGTTACCTTAAAGCTTGAAAGTATGTTTCCGCTGTCACTTACCAACTGAACATAATATTCGCCCGTACGGTTGATGGATATAGTGGTTATGATGTTTGTCAGGGTTTCTTCGTTGATTTCTTCAATTCTAAATTCGTTAAATGTTTTGTTGTTGCTGTCATAGGTCAAAATCTTTATATACGCCTTTCCGATTTGGTTATAGATTGCAGCAGAGTTGTATGAAATTGTAATCGTGCCTTTTGTTGCTTCTCCGCTTTGGGGATCGGTGGTTATAATCGGAACAGCATTACTTATGAAGAATCCAAACTCATAGAGTTTTGGAGCAAGCAGGTCGTTATATTTTACTGATGCCATAACTCTGTATTGTCCGTTGGTAAAAGTTCCGATGTCAGCTGATACAAACCAATTTTTGATTATATAGGCGTCAAGCTGCGTAAGAGTTGCCCCGGGGTTGCCTATTTGTTCTTTTTTGATTTGGTTGGTGATATCTACGCCGTCTTTTACAATACGCACAATCTCAAAGCCTGTCATTTCATTAAACTCATACGCCAGCCTTGCCGAAGTTTTTTCGAGGATGGTGAAGTTGTATACTGCTGTTCGCAGCCTCTTTTCTTCGGGTGTTCCTGTTGATTGTTTTGAGTCGGCGTTTATGCTTACCTGATATCTTCCGCTCTGTTCAAACACATAACCGTTTACAGTGTTGTCTTTGGTCACCTGAATGGGCTGACCGTTGAGGAGCACTATAACCTCTGGAGTGGTGTAGTAGTTTTGGAAGGTCGGGTCGAGTTTAAGCGTTACTGTACTGTTAAAGGTCATGTAGCTTATAGGTGTTTGATTAACCATTGTTTCGCCGTCTATATCTTTATAATCTACGTTGAATATTACTCTGTCTAAAATCACCAGACTGAAGAAAGAGTTTGGAATAGCGCTTGCGTTTTTGAATACCTGTGAGTTACCTGCCATATCCACAAAGTTGATTATATGCCGTCCCGTGCCCTGAATTTTGCTAGTGCTATAATTGGTTGGAGCAGGGGTTTGAAGCGTGCCATTGGCGTTGATTGGCATGGTGCCCGAGCCGGTGCTGCTGCTTGTGCCAAAAGTATATTTTAGGTTCACTATATTGCCGGCTCTATACCATACGTTGCTGCTTCCGGCCGAGGTGTTCCACCTGATGGTAGTAGAGCTGTCTTCGTTTACGTTGTTTTTATAAAGTATCTTTTCATAGGCATTTCCAAGTGAACTAAATGATGAGTTGGGTTCAAAGTATCCAAAGCTGGTAACCAAGTTTTCGGTTGCCGGGACCTCGGTTACTGCGATAACTTTTGAGTATATTGGGTCATCCGTTCCATAAATCAGATAAATGTATGTGATATATGTGCTGTTTACGGGGTTTATCATTCCTTCGTCAAAAGCATCGTTGAAGAATCTAAATTCTGCTATCTCTAGGTTTTTGGAGGCATCCAGCTTGACTTCGGCAGCCCTTGTATTGAAGCTGCTGCCTCTCAGCACAAAGTATTGGTCAATTATGGTGTTTGCTGAGTTGAACTTGTTTATGAGAGTGCCTCGAAGAGTGAGATCCGTATATTGTGTGTTGCCTGACTGAAGTCGGGTTTTGATTTCGGTTACAATCGAGTTGCTGCCTCCTCCTGATATAGGTCTTGTCAGGTCAAGCTTTACGGGTGAGGGCATAAGCTCAACTTCGCTACCATCAGTCTTAGTTACACTATAGAAAGCACTGTCTCCTTCTCTGATTATAAATCTGATCTGACGTGAGTTTCCGAATGTGTCATTAATAAGGGTTACGGTGTATATTCCGGGAAGGGTTACGACATATCCGTTGTAAGCCGGTACCGGCGCTCCTATTTTGTCACCGGCCAAAGTCCATTGTTCAAGCTCCAAAACAGGAGAATACTTTCCGTTTGCACTAAATTCAGGTAGCTCAATGCGCACAGGAGTAGAGGTTGTTATGGTGCTGCCTGCGGGTTTGTTTTCGGTAAGCAGCGTAAGCAGGTCGCGGTCGCGCAGGTTGATTGCCGGAAGCTCGTTGTAAATGGTAATGGTTGTAGACAAGCTTTCAACTAGATTTCCGCCTTTGTCATAATATTTTATGGTATAAATTTCCTTTCCGCCGATTGTCTCGTCAGCGAGATAGTAGCCTGTGTTAATCGGGGTAGCCGGCAACACAAAGCTCTTATACGCACTGTTGATGGTTGAGATTGCGTCACCATTGCTGCTGGTAAAAAAGTCTATGCCGTTTCGCTGAACTATTATACTGCTGAAAATCAGCGGCTGATAGTTTACTGTAACAGGGTGGCCCATAAACCAATTTCCGCCTTCACTTACTCTGCTGCCTGCAACGGGAATATATCTGCTGTTGTTGTCTACGTCGTCAATGCCGGGGTTTATGATATATTCATAAGGAGTAGAGGTGAAGTTGTCGGTATAAACAATTCGGTATGTGCCCACATCTACATCAAAGGTGGCAGCAAGGCCGTTTGGAATGTCCTCAAATTCTTCGGTTGAGGGGTCGCCGTCATCGGGTATGCTGTCAAAGTATTTGATGAGATTGCTATATGTGCCCGACACTGAGTTGTAACCATATATAGCGATTGTCATGGGGTAGGTGGTTATATTCGGGTCGGAAGAGTCTTTTTTAGGAAATATCAGCCGCTTCATTGAGGAGCTTGTAATACTCAGAACTTCGGGTGGCGGCAACTTAGCATATTGCACAATAATATTTATTGTCTTTTGAGTTGCAACAAAACCTGTTGTGCTTGAAGAGAGCATGAACTTGCTGTTTGAAGCAATTGCCATGAAAGCATTGTTAAATTGATTTAGATATTTTATGCTTTCACTGTTTTGGTTTTTGGGGTCATATGGTGTAATTGCGACATTATTTATGAGTATGGTTTCGGTGTTCATATTTTGAAGTGACACATGAGCCCAGCCAAGCTTCGCCTTATAGTCGGTGACATTCAGGGTTCTATAGATTGTCGGGTCGGCTATTGCATTATTAAATGGCTGCGGCGGATTGGTGCCGTCAGACGCCACCAGCTCAAAAAGGTTAAAGTTTTGTGCTCCGTCGCCTATATATATAGTGTAGGCTCTGTAGTTTCCGGCAAGGTCGCGCTCGATTATTTCATAGAAGCCGCTTATTTCGACTGCAGTGGCGGTAGAGGTATATTTAAGCGCTGCCATAACTGCTGCTCTGAAGGTTGTTCCGTTTACGGCAAACCCGAGATTGTCGTTCATGTTTACAAATCTGCTGCCGTCACGCATAACCGCGATATATCCGTCGCTGAGGTAGGTGTAGGGGTTAAACTGCAGATAGTTTAGTCCGGAAGTATAGAGAGGGTTGTCGGGCGTCAAAGATGCGTTTGCGCTGGCTCCGGAGTTTGCGTCATATTTGTTATACTTTCTTACATAGAAGGTTTTGAGGGCATCGGATGCGTTGTAATTCATTGCGTATGAATTTTGAATTCCGAAGGAGTAATCATATATAATCGGACGTCCTGCTTGCCCCTGAGTTTGGTCAAGCCCCGGCAGTTGGTTTTCATTTGCAAAGGTTGACAGCAGATAGGTAGTGTCGCTGCTGCCATAATAGCCTGAGCTCACCAAATAAGAATCTGTCGAAAGTAGGTTGCTTATATTGTTAGTGGGTTTGGTTCGGTCTATCTGAAGGGTATAAGTGTTGTTTACAAAGTTGCCGAAGCCATGGTTGAGTTCGCCCAATTTTGCATATCGCAGCTCAATTGTATATATACACTCATATTCAATGTTAAACTGCATTGTATAGCTATATTGATAATATATTGTGCCATTTTTGGTGTCATAGAAGGTATTGGTTGCTATTCGGGCTATTTTAAATGACACCAGATATGACGGTGATATAATTCCGTTATATCCCAAAAGTTCACCGTTTGGCCGTGTAGCCAATAGGGCTTCAATATTGATATCCGAAAGGTTAAAGGTTTCAGTTACAGCGCTTTTGTTGCTGCTTACGTTTACCTGAGCTACTTTGGCAGTATACGGGTCAGCCGGATCCTGCCAGCTCATGGTTACTGCTGCTTCACCGTGCTTTGCGTTGGTGGCAAAGGTATGACCGTCGTTGTCTAAGCTCTCGGTAAGCGTATATTTTGAACCGCTGTTTGGAGCTACCTCAAAGGTAGCTGTGGGCCTTGAATGAACAATCCTGAATGCAAACACAATCTTTTTGGGATTTACGTTTGTGATAGTTTCCCAGCCATTGTTTATACGGTCGGTGTAACCGGTGTTGTCGGTTATGGTGATGGTATAAAGTCCTTCTTCACTGAATGTGGGAAGCGCCGAGGCGTTGCCCGGGGCAGAGTAGTATACGTTGTTTTCAGCAAAGTTTAGGATGTTATAGAGCGAGGAGTTTCGGTTAAACAGTGTTTCCTGACTCATAGCAGATGCGTTGGGGCTGGTATACAAAATATTTACGTCCAGACGGCTGAACGCGTATGCCGATGATATACGCGGAGAGTTGTAGTATTTAAATGCAGGAATCATAAGCTGCACGGGCATTTTGTTTGTCGACAAAATAATGGGGTTGCCCTGACGGTCGACCTCGCCTGTTGTTCGGAAGAAGTTTTTAAAGGTATAAGGATTGGAGGTTTCTGCCCCCAGAATAATTGAAATATTGTCGCCCACTTCACGCAAGTTGCCGTTGTATGTTGATGATATTATTCCGTTTTGGTCAACATAAACGGTGTAAGTCCTGGTTTGGATATCAAGTCCGTAGCCGCTGGGGCTATATGCGTAGGTTCTGCTAAACACATATTTTCCGGGCAATGTCTGCGCCACAGACGGATTATTTCCGTTGTCAACATAATATACTAAAAAGTTTTGAGCAGTTGGTGCAGGAATTTGAGTGGGGTCGTTGGGTATAGCATAGTCAAGTACATCGGTTCTGCTTTCAAGCGCCACCGAAGAAAAGGGGTAGCTTGATGCAGCGTTGTAGTCAAAGGGGTAGTAGTCATAAGAGACTTGTTCAATGTGAGTTGCTGCACCCGGAGCGGGCTGCTTAAACAGGAATTTTAGCAGATTAAGGTTGGTACCTGTTTTGGTCGGAATATATTTGTTGTTTGTTAGGTTGTCTTCGTTTGAATATGCCCAATATTGGCCTTGAGCCTGATCCATATTCATCTGAACTTCATAGTTACTGGTTATGTCGCGGCCAAGCGAAATGATTTTGTTGTTGTTAGGAAATATTTTGAAGTTATATCGGTATTCGCCATAAAATTCAGTTCCGGTTTGCGGCGGCGGCGGATAAATGGTTATCATAGAATTTCCGACCGGCAAAGTTTTTATTTGACCTTCGCTGCCGACATCTGTGCTGCTCTCACTAGTGTCGGTGGATTGATATTCAATTTTGTTGATAGCAACCGACAAATATGAGGAGGTTGCGCTGTCAAAAGCAGTGTCAGGCTTAAAAAAGCTTGTATTCTGAAGCTTTCCTACGCTGTTTGCACCGCTGAGACCCAGCAGGTTATAGGTTATGCCGTTTATAGTATATTCCATGCTGGAAGGGGCAGTGCTCGTTATTTCAATGACTTTATGTGTTCCGAATATAAGCTTGGTTTCTTCATTTACAAAGTTGGGCATACCTGTTGAAGGAACGTATACAGTATCGCTGTTATCTTTTTGAATAACCATAGCTCGGGTTTTGTCAAGCATGACCATGCGCCAGAAATTGTTTCCGGCATAGTCCTCTACATAAAAGAGGTATACGCCGTTTGCCGACACAAAATTGTCACTGTTTACGATATTGCTGCCTTTGCTATTTTTGTATGCTACCGGTTCTATAGAGGTAGTCTGATATCCGTTTGCCACCATATAATCAGTGCCGTTGGAAGCAAGCAACGCCTCAGGTGTAGCTCCGAAGTTTTCAAATGGCAGTCTGTAGGCCGTAACGTTTGAAGAAAGGCCGTCTGGTTCATACTGTGCCCATAGCTTTTCGTTCCAATCAAGAGAGAAGGCGGAGTTTATTAAGGCTTGCAAATCAACGGCGCGTCCGCTTGTCAACTGCGAAACCCACAAAGGGTCAAAGGTGTTTTCTTTTACGTAGTTGGTGTCGTTGTATTGCACAGTCTTTAGTTCTACCGCGCTGAAGTTTGAATTGTCAACTATATAGCGCACGGTATAGGTTGTTCTGCTTGCGCCGTATGTAATGTTTACGTATACAAAGCCATAGGTATCTTTAGAGTAGGTGTAATCGAGTACGCTGCCCTGATTTCGGACATAATAATTGTAATCTGTGCCGCCTATATTTACTGTGGTGTCAATGCCGCTGGTTTCGGTCTTTTTATAAAGAGTTTGGCTGTTGGGGTTGGTATTTAGGTTAAAGGCGTTATAAATTTGCCCCTGCACAGATACAGGCGCAAAGAAAGTATAGGTGTAGGTAGGCAACAGAATTCTAAGGTCTTGGTTGGTATATTTTGTTGTCATTGTAGTCGCAACTCTGGTGCTGCTTGGGCCGTCGCTTATTGCCTGCACCAAAATCTGAGGCGGGGTGTTGTTGATTTCAAACACAAAAAACTGCGTGCCGCTTACACCCAAGGGTGGAACTGCCGCTATGTTAAGTGAAGAGCTTAGAGTATAGTTTATTTGAACAAGATAAATGCCTTCTTGCGTAAATGTTGCGCCCGAGTAGTATGTCTGTCCGCCCAAAAGAGCAGAGGGGTTGTTCAGCGCCATGAGCGCCTGTTCTTTGGCGGTGTAGGTGGAATTGTCGGTGTATGTCCAGAATTGAGAGCCCGAGCCTAGCGTGCCGTAAAACTCAAACCTTATCGGAGCCTGATTTGTAACAGGAATATCTCTGGCGGTGTTGATTGTGGGGGTTGAAGCAAAAATATGGTTGTCGCCTGCGGCACCAGAAAAGTATGAATAGATATTGCTTGTCTGCATATTTACGGCATAAGCGTTGGCCTGTGTGTAATTATTTTTAAGCTCGGTGTAGGCCTTTGGATTAACACCTTGGTTATAGTAATCGGCAACAAAACCAAAGATACTAAGGTATCTGGTCTTTAGACTTGTTATTGATTCTGAGATTTCTGCTATAATATAATTGTTTGAAGAGCCTTCAATTAAATACTGTATATTAAGTGTATAATCACCGAAACTTTGTGGGTTAAACTCTGCGTAATAATCCACAACTATATAAGTTAGCGGGTCACCTAAGTCAATAGTAGAGTAGTCGTCAGTAATGATATATGTTGACGGGTTGTTTTTGTCTATGGGGGTGCCTCCGTCAGCAGGAATGATAGGGAAGTAGCGTTTGTATGTATAAATCTTCTGGTTTCCGCTCAGCTGAATTTCACCGGTGGGTGTCGCTGAAGTTCTTGGTTGAGTGGCAGCAACGCCCGAAGGGTTGGAATTGGTTTTGATAAACTGAGAAAAAGTGTAATCTGTGCTTGAGGTTATGCTGTTGCTGGACTTCTTAGAAAGCGTAAAACTTGGCGCAAACTTGGTTGCGTCAAAGCCCATGGTGGGGGTGGTATCTTGATTAAAGTTGTAAACGTAATAGTTTGAACTCCCTACTTTGTCGGCCCCATAAACTTGGGGAGAAAAGGCGGTGTAAATGTCTTCATTGATTATGTTAAACTGAAATTTATAATTTGTTGTGCCCGATACACCGTTTGGATAGGAATAAGCATATGAGAAGTTAAAGGTATATGTTCCTATACGCTCGTGCGGCAAAAGCGGATCTGACCCAAATTGTGTCTTTTTAAGCATATCTGTTCCGGTATCGAAAGTGCCAGACGGGCTGATAATACTGCCTATTTCATGCAAAGAAATGTCATATTCAAAATATTGATAAGGAATAGTAGCACCTTGGCTGGTGGTTGTATAGCCGGTGGTGACAGCGGTGCTGAGGTCAAGCTCTGTGCTACCCACAAATCCGGTAACGGTCAGTTGAGTTACCTTGACAGAATAGTTTGCATCATCGCTTCCAAACCTTATGCTAACATTTGAGTTATAAGGATCAAGAGGGCCATGAGGATTAAGTTCGGGATTGGTTTCGTCGGTAGGTTCGGTTGCCAGAGGTATATGTACGGGGTCCGAGACGGTGTTGGTCGTGGCGTTATAGTTGTTTGGCTGCACATAATATCCGTTTGGATTGGCAGGAGGGCCCTGATCGTAGTTTGCGTTATGCAAATAAAACGCATAAGGCAGATTTATAGGGTTCTGCGCAGTGCCGTAGTTTATATATTGCCATGCCGCTGCTTCGCTGGTCACAGCCTCTGATGTTCCGTATCCAGCCGTAGCGGATGGGTTCCTTTGAACATTAATGTCAACAAATAGCGCTGAACATAGCGCCATTATCACACCCACAAAAATTGTTGAAACCCAGACTTTTTTTATTGTTTTCATAAAATACTCCTCTGTTTTGGTCCCCATCATGGTTAGTATTTGTATATAATATATAATTATATATAATATATCATATTAAGGCACAAAACAGCAAACAAAAAAGGCATGTTTAATATGCCTTAATGGGTAAAACAAATGTCATTCCGGAGCGTATCGATAGAATCGCCTTTTAATTGACATCCTGCCCCGCAAAAGCAAAAACCCGACATAGTCGGGTTTAATGAAGGTGCTGGTTTTTGTTGTAGTTATTCTCCGAAGATGTTCGGTATGTTTGCAACAAACAGTGCCAGCAAGAATATCAATAGGGCACTTGCAATAACGGCAATAATTACGTTAATAAGTCTCTTTTTTGCTTCATCAGCTTTGTCGGCGGTCTCTGCACGGGCCAAATTTACACCAAGGAATATACACCAAACTCCGCCCACTGCACCAAGGATAATCAAAATAGGAACAAACGCGCTGTCAATAAATTCTACAACTCCTCCGAGCCAGCCCCATTTTTCACCCGTAGGCCAATTGTCCGGATTAAAGAAAATACCGGTCAAAAAAGACTTGTTTATTATCAAACTTGCCAATTGAGTAAGAAATGCCATGAAACTTTCCTCCTTACCAAGATTTATTATGAGAATAATATAACATAAAAATACAAGAAATCAAAACGTTTTACAAAGTTTTTTGCATTTTTTAATTTTTTTTTGAAAATTTTGATGAAAAGAAGAAAAAAGTGACATAAGGAGGAGTTTTTATCGGTCGCTATGCTATCTATCAAACAATCTAATTCGGTCATTTTTCAAAATGACAAAATCCTCGTCATTATTATATATCGGCTTTGAGTAACGAATCTATACAAAATCATATAAAAGACTTGTCAATAGGCTGATTATATATTATAATTGCTATAACACACTAAATTGATGCAATGATATACATTTAATGATAAATGTACATGCATTAATATAAGTTATATTGAGGGGGGTGCTTTATGGCGGATGATAGCGGCAAGAAAAAGGTTGGAGGCAATTTACTTTATGGATTGTTCTTTCTTATTATCATTGTTATTATTGCCTATGTAGTAACGGGGTTTCTTTTTAATAATGGAGACTTAAGCCCCGGGGCTGTATTTAGTAACGGAATGTTCTTGGGGGTTGTGGGGGCAACAGTTGCAATTTTCCTTTTGATTTGGATTGTCAAAAAATCTGATAAGTTGGGTAGCAGCGGCTCTGGTAAAGGCGGAATTAAGACCCAGACCAAAAAGGGCGACAATCTGGAACAATATTTTGACAGCCGATGGATAACCGAAAAGGAGCTACGGACCGAAAAACAGTTTATGTATTGCACATGGAGCACCATCAGCCAAAGTAAAGACGGAATGCTTCTGCGAAGCCAGCTTGAAGGCAACAACCTTCATATAAATATGTATAAAGCTATCCACACTATGGTAATCGGTACCACCGGAACCGGTAAAACCGAGAGATTTATCATTCCGCAGATACAAATTTTGGCCAAAACCAAAAGTAAACCCAGCTTTGTTATAACCGACCCTAAGGGTGAGCTGTATGCAAAAAACAACAACCACCTGCAAAAATGCGGCTATGACGTGAAGGTATTTAACCTGAGGCAGCCTTACGCATCGGTTTGCTGGAACCCGCTTGACAATTCATATATGATGTATCACGAGGCGCACGAGCTTCAGAAAGAAGTTAAGGTACATACAAACGTAAATCCGGCTGACCTGGGGCTTAAGATTATTGCCCGTGAATATAACTATGAATGGTATGAGTTTAGAGGCGTGGCCTATCCAAACAAAGAGAGCGTGCTGGGGGACATTGAAGCTAAGAAAGCTGAGCTTATTGACTTGGCCGAAAATGAGTTGAGAGAAATTGCGGGTGTTTTGTGTCCGATTGAAAGCAAGCAGGACAGTAGCTGGGAGAGGGGAGCACAGGAGTTTATTTACGGAACTATGCTTGCTATGCTTGAGGACAGTATGAACCCCGACCTTGGAATGACCAGAGAGCGCTTTAATTTTTACAACCTATCTAAAATATGTAACTATAAAGACGCTGACCCTGAAAACCCTTATAAAACGTTGCGGCAATACTTTTTGGGCAGAGACAAGTTCAGCAAGGTCGGTCAGCTTATTACCACAGCCATAAACAATGCTCCGACCACCACAAGGTCATATATGGGTATAGTGGGGGCAAAGATTGGATTGTTTAATGACACAGGTATGTGTTTTGCAACAAGCAAAAATGAGATGAATTTTGACAGTTATGCCGACAAACCTACAGCATTGTTCATAATCATACCCGATGAAAAAGAAAGCCGTCACGGTATTGCAACTATGATGATATCTCAGCTTTATAACAAGCTTGTGGATCTTGCCAACAAATATCCTGAACAAAAGTTGCCGAGAATCACATATTTTATGATGGATGAATTTGCAAACCTGCCAAAGATTGAAAAGATTGCCGGCATGATAACGGTAGCGCGAAGCCGAAACATATTCTTTGCTCTTGTGCTTCAGTCATTCAGTCAGCTCAACGCTAAATACGGCGATGATGTAGCTGCGGTGCTGAAGGGCAACTGTCCGATTAAAATATTCGTAGGTACCGACGACCATCCGACCTGTGAAGAGTTCAGCAAGCTCTGCGGTGACATTTCAATCAAGATGGAAACCGAAAGCAAAACCAAACAGAAAGAAGATACTTCTAAGACCACCAATGTCAGCATGGTATCCCGTCCGCTTATTTATCCGGATGAGCTGGGTCACCTTGAAGGTGCCAGAGATAAGACGGGTACTATAATTGTAAAAATTCTAAATGAATTTCCTATCAAATGCAAAAGCACCTACGCTTGGGCAACGCCTATGTTTGACACAAGCCAAACTGTTCAGGGATATGTTCCCAGCCGTGCGCTTGACGAGGCCAGAGTGTCATATAGCATAATTGAGAGAAACAGAAAAATTCTCTCTCGAATGAGTGACTTTTAAAAAAAAGACCCCCAAAGGGTCTTTTTTTGTGTCAGACTGCTCGGTCGGTTTGGCTGACCGTATGGTCGCTTATTAAATAATGCTATATTTTAGTGTTAAAGTGGTTATTTTTTGTGCCGAGTTGTGATTTTATGCAATGTAAGGATAGAATTTGGGATTGTCGCGTCGTGACGATGCACCCCTCGCAATGACGTGTTTTATGTCATTGCGAGGAATGAAATAACAAAGCAATTTCCATCTTTAACTATTTACGAATCTGGCGTCAACTACAACTGCATTGCCGGTGGCTTCTTCGATTACGAGCGGGTTAATATCCGACTCCTGAATGCTCGGGAAGGCTTGTGACAGCTCGCTGACAGCAGCAAGAGCTTTTTCGATTTGCTCCATTTTGGCTTTTACGCCACCGCGGGCCCCCATCAGTAGCTTGCTTGATTTTGGGGTATAAAGCTGCTCATGAAGGTCCTCAGTTGTGAGCGGCAAGGTTTTGAAGCAAACATCTTTGAAAACTTCAACGTATACACCGCCGAAGCCAAACATTGAAACCTTGCCATAGAGCGGGTCGGTGCTAAGGCCAACCACAAAGGCTTTGTCGTGCTTTATCATCTGCTGCACCAAAATGCCTTCGAGGCCCTCGCTGTATCCGTGCTCGGATAGAGATTTTATGATTTGGCTGTAATTTTTCTTAAGCTCGTCGTCGTTTTTAATGTTTACCTTAACCGCTCCGACATCGCTTTTGTGGGTCATAACTTTTGACGAGGCTTTTAAAACAACGGGGTAGCCGATTTCATTGGCTAGCTTAATGGCCTCGGCTTCGGTTGTTGCAAGCATAGACTTACATACATTAAGCCCGCATGCTTTGAATATTTCAAGTGATTCGTGGGTGGTCAAAAGCGTTCGATTTTCTTTTTTGGCGCCGTCCAGAATGGCTTTGATTTTTGCTTTGTCTAGTTTGATGCCGGATAGAGGTTTTATATCGGCTTCACGGCAGTTTTTATAGCGTAGCAGTTGTTTTATGGCGTGCGCTGCTTCGTCAACAGTTTTATATACAGGCATAGTGGGGTTTGATTTTATAATTCTGTCAAAGTTTTGCTCAGGTGTGATATATACGCTCAGCACCGTCTTTTTAGGATATTTTTTGGCAACGGTCATGGTGGATTTTGCTATATCCTCACTTTTGTAGCCCAGAAGCTCAAGATGGATTAGTAAAACAATATCAACCTCACTGTGCTTCAGGCACTCATCCAGAGTTTTTTGATAAACTTCCGGTGTTGCGGAGGCTATCATGTCAATTGGGTTGTTGTAGGAAGCAAGAGGGGAGTTAAAAGTTTTGAGTGTCTCTATGAGGTTATCGGGAATTTTGATGGGCTCGATTCCGAGGTCAACAAGCTTGTCAACGGCCAGGATTGCAGGGCCCGCGCCGTTGGTCATAATGACAGTTTTATTTCCTGCCGGCACGCAGGTTTTTGAAACTGCAAAGCTGGTTGTGAGCATATCACTAAGCGAAATTTGGCGTAGTACTCCGCATTGTTTCAAAAAGGCTTCAGTAACAATTTCGGAGCCTGCAAGCGAGCCCGTGTGAGAGGTTGTGGCCACGGCTCCCTTGTCGCTTCTGCCTGATTTTACGCAGATTATGGGCTTAGTTTTGCTTACTTTTTGACAAGCTTCTTTAAACTTGTCGGCATCTTTGATGGTTTCGATATAGAGCAAAATCTGGTCAACATTTTTGTTATCCCCAAAGTATTCAATAAGTTCGGTGGTAGTGATATCGCACTGATTTCCAAGAGATACCATATACGCAAGACCCAGACCCATGTCGCTCAGCATGTTGAGAACTCCGCACCCGAGCGCACCGCTCTGGCTGATATAGGCGGTTTTTCCGAATGTGGTATTATTGTCAGCAAAAGAGGCGTTTATCTTGTTTTCGGGGCAGTTATTTAGTATTCCTATTCCGTTTGGCCCGATGGCTCTGATGCCGTATTCTTTAAGCTTATTGCTCAGTTGCTTTTCAAGCTCGGCTCCGTCATGGCCGGCTTCTTTAAAGCCTGCACTTATGATATACACACCTCTTATGCCCCTTTTGTGACACTCTTCTATGGCGTCAAGCACCAGCTTTGAGTTAATTACTATCACTGCTAAGTCGGGTATTTCTGGGGTATCTAAAATGCTTGGATAAAATTTAAGGCCCATTCCGTTAACATATTTTGGATTGATAGGGTAGATTTCCCCTTCAAAGCTTGATTCTTTGATATTTTTGAGTACTACAAAGCCAACCGAGCTCTCTGTCAAAGATGCTCCTACGATTGCCACAGATTTAGGGTTAAGCAGGCTTTCAATTTGATTTTTCATAAAATTTTCATTCTCCTTCACGAAAAATATTATAACTTAACAAATATTTTTAAGCAACTGAATTTTATTCTTTGTAATAACTTGCTTTTTAATGCGGTTTTAGATATAATTATAGAAAAAGGTGGTGTATATATATCACCTCACTGAGGCTTTGACCATTTGCAGGCGGCAGAGGTATTAAATAAGTACTTTATTACAAAAAGTTTATATCTGTAGGAGCGTTTAATGACATATGCACTACCTGTAAAGATTAGAAGGACGGAATTTGACTATTTGCAAGCGGCCTGGGGATTAAAACTTATGTGAATTTACAGAAATGTTCAATGATACACATACACACTGTCAAATGCGCACACACTACCGCAAGAAAGATAAAAGCGGCGGAAATTTTGAGAGAGGGGAAATATGAAAGGAAACAAGCAACGCTTAGCAAAAATGCTGAATAAGTTTGTGATTTGCATATTGATTGGTGTGATGTTTATTTTTGCCGGCTGTGAAAGCGGCGGCGGCACCAACAGTATCGGCAACAATAATAATAACGACGACCCTACACCTCCAAGCGGCCCACGGCCGCCGGCAGTTGTTGAAATTGATCCTGACCCCAACGACAGCAGGGGTTTTGGTAGCAATTATCAGGATATGGATGAATATATGGACGGCATACGTATGATACTCAAAAAAGATGCCCGCACTGTTGAGGATATGGCGTATATAAAAGAAAAACTGACCGAGGATATAGACGCACTTGCCGAGGAGATTTTGAAGGGTCTGGTTGCGGAGTATGGCCCAAGCGTAAAAGAGCTCAGTCAGGGCGCAATTGACAATTTGGAGATTTTGGGCTGGAGGTATACCAACACTAATCCGTTTGTTTCAATGAACTATGCAGGGTTGGGCTTTACGCTGGGAGGGATGGCTGCAACGCAGTCTGAAATTCAGCAATATGATAGTGAAATGCTGGCAATTAACCCTACAACAATTGTACATATGCAAGAAGCGGGTGTAGATTATTATATAATGCAAAGCCGCAGGTCAATAGATGATTATCAGGATACTACTATCACCATAACCACTGCCGGAACTATAGAATTTGAATATAAGGGCGGTTATGATATTGACTATATAGTAAACCTGAATACGGGCGACGACTTTTCGAGTTTAATTTCAGAGTCATTGCTGGGCACGGATACCGCTACGATAACTTCTCCGCCGCCCGGGGCTTATAGGATAGAATATCACGGAATTTTACACACTTATGTTGATTATGTCATAGTGGGATACACGGGTTTTGCAATTGACACCCATTCTGATGCCATAAGGACTGACAACGGCACCGGCTGGCTATGGAATGATTTATCTGCGCTTTCAAGCCTCATGTCAAGTGCCGGCAGTGTTGTTGGAGCTGAAGACGAACTGTTTTTACAGGCGCTTATTATGACCTATAAAGAAAAACTTAAGGTAGAAATACTCAGAATTATGGTATTTGGCGATCAGCCTATTCCTAGCGGTGAGATTGTGGTGAGACTCAGAGAGATGCCATTTTGGTGGTGGAATGAATATCAGGAGCTTACCTTTAATCCGTTGCAGGATTATAATACAATCATAACTTATGGCGGAATGATCTGGAACCCTATAAGCAGTCAGATGGTTTTAAATCCCTTGGCGACAGTTGCAATGGACAGGTTCCTAAATTTTGCGTCGATTTATCTTGACCATTGGGGATTGTCAGTTGGTGAGGCTGATGCTCTGGCTGAATATATTATGAGTGAAGTGATAGGCGACAGTCTTATAGCGGCGGATGACGCTAAGATTTTGCCAAACGGTACAACTGATGCAGGAACTGTAACCTACAACACCAACGAAGCGGTTTTTAACGGAAATACAATCGTTAAGTATAGAGAATTGATAGAGGGATATAGCCCTATTGACCTAAGAGCAGGTCTTGAGGACGGCGGTTATAATGATGTGTTCAGCAAGATTAAGTTTGCAGCTGTGTCAACGGATTATTACCCAGGTTTGGGGGACACGCCCTTGGCTTATAACGGTAAATATGACAAGAGTATGCCCGAGTTTAAAAACTATCGTACTACGGTTTATGCCGTAATGCACCAGATTAAACAGCAGGAAAGATTTATGTCACGCGGAATTTTGGAGTATCTTGATGTGGGTACTTATTATATCAACGGTCCTGAGATGTTTGGAGGAGAAGAGGAAATTGACCTTGAAACGGATGAAGAAGGCGATTGGGGTTTTGGCGAGTTTGATATTACTCCTGACCCGTATATAACCGGTAGAATGCAGTCAATTATTATTATGCCCAACACTGCTTTTGATTTGTCTTATGTTGGCCTCGGAATTATGCCAACAACAAAGCCGCTTACTTATCCGCAGCCGCAATACAGCTATCTTGAGCCCGCTCAGCACAATGATGAGTATATGATAACCGGAGATGTCAGTGTATATCCCAATCTGGATAAACTAAAAATCAATACTATATTCAGATATCACCAATGGGACCCCTTGGCCGGCACCATGACGGTTTATGAATGTTTGGCGCCTGTTGTAAATATGTTTGTGACCATTGATGAGTGGGGGATTAGCCCGGGCGACATATGGGATGTTGAGTTTGACATAACCACGCTTCAGTTTTTGAGCCCTGACGGACAGCTTTTGGACAACAATAACTTTACTGTAACGCTGGACCAATTCGCCGGCCCCGGAATGAACGGTGAAGGAGGTTATGACCTTTATACCGAAAATATCGGTTTTGGCAGACAAAGCATAGGAACCGAAGTATTTGATGATTTTTTTGAAGAAAGTAAATACAGCACGGGCACGCGTCCCGGATATGTGTCAAACTATACCGGATTTTCATACTTTGAAATTGCTTTTTCGGCAGAGCTTAACGGGCGGCCCTATGATTTTATGTATGGCTTGCAGATTATGATAACTCAAATATGCGGAAACCTCGTTTAATTTTGAAAAAAATATAGAAATGTAAACTAATTTGTTTACAAAAAGAGGTTTTTTTGTTATAATGTTGAATTGAAGGAAGACTAACATTTAAGATTGCGAAACATTTGGTAGTCAGCAAAAACAAGGAATAAAAATTTCGTGTTGGACAAACTAAAAAGTAGAGGGAGATAGAATATGGTTTCTAAATCATTGTTAGGTGGACTTTTTGACGGTTTGGTCAATTGGATTATAGGTTTGTTTGATTGTATTTTCCAAAGCTTGCTGGCTGTGATAACATGTATGTTTTATCTTATTATCTGGGCCATAGCTCAGTTTATTAAGATTGCCGAAGTTATATTCAAAAAACTCCTGGGAATAGACACCAACTTTGCAAATCCGGGTGACCCGACCAACGGTGAGCCGCTGTTTAATGACCTTATAAGTCAGTTTTTGTTTAGCGAGCCTGTGAGAAATGTATTTATTTCACTTTTGGCTTTGTCGGTTTTATTACTGTTCATATTCACATTTATTGCAATCATACGTTCAGAGTTTACTATGGATGTTAAAAATAGCGCCAAGGGGCCGATAATAGCCCGGGCGCTAAAGTCACTTGCGATGTTTGTTATTGTGCCGGTGGTGGCATATTTTGGTCTTATCATGACCTGTGTTTTGGGTCAGGCTGTGTGGAGAATGTTTAACGCCGAAGACACGGGAATTGCCGAGCAAGTGCTTTATTTGACAGCCTCCAACGCAAATAAGGCCAAAAATAATGAGAATTTTGCCAAATACATAAACGGGGAAATTCACAATGCCCCGTGGGCAAGTGATAATACTTATTATAATAACAACGGCGGCGGTTTTAAGGTCAATAGTAACGATATAGATGTGATTCAAGCTGAGCTTTCCACACAAATTGATGATGCTTTTAGAAAAAATACCGACATGAACGGCAATAGGTGGAAGCTTCTTGGACTGTCAGGTTCGGCCGGAAGTCCTAATCTTGAGCGGGACAATCTTCTTATACACCCAACACGCGGTACGCAGTATAGTTTTTGGGATATAGGTATAGTTTCATATTATTATAGTTATACGGGAATGAACTATATAATGGGCTTTTTGAGCGGTTTGTTTATGCTATACATAATGTTTAAGCTTTGCAGTCAGCTTATTAAGCGTATTTTTGAAATCGTCCTTTTAATGCTTTTGGCGGCTCCTATGCACTCGATAGCTCCTCTTGACAACGGAAACGCTGCTAAGCAGTGGCAGCAGAACTTTATAAGACGTGTAATTATGATTTTGGGCCCAATATTTGCAATCAATATGTATTTTGTTATGATGAACGCCCTAGAAGATGTTGACTTTGCCAACACTCTCAGCGTAAATTATTCTGTAGACCAAACCCCTGTGGCGGTGTCGGTGGGCACAACTGAGTTTGTTATTGACTATGACGGCACCACGATGGTGCAAGGTGACCAAGTTATGGCCGTGTCGGCCCTCGGGTCTGAGGCATCTGTTGCCGCTTCGATGGGTTATAATTCAGACACTGTTGCAGCGGCCGCTGTAGGTTCAAGTATGCTTGCTGCCAACGGCGGGGCTTCGGGCGTTACAGACGGTGTAGTTAATATGTTCTTCTATTTCCTGTTTGCAATTTGCGGACTTCAGGTTATTGAAAGTGCGGGCTCTCTTCTGGCGTCTATACTTGGTATGGATGACATGATGAAAGATGCCGTGGGCGGAATTAACAAAACTATGCAGGGCTTTGCTGACCCCGACAAGATGATGAAAACCGGCATGAAGCTGGGTGGGGGTGCTGCGGGTAGTTTGATGGCCAAGGGCAAAAAGAATGAAGCCATTGATTATGGTATGAATAGAGAAAAGAGATTGGATGATGCTATGAGTGAAGAACAGGATACAGATGGTAATATAGTAGGTCCATCTGAGGCTATGCAGCATTATACTAAGGCAGCAATTCGGTCAGCCCAAGACAGAGGTGATTATGATCAAAATAATGACTACTCGCAAGGCTATAGGGGTATGAGTGACGAAGAAAGAAGAGAATACACTATGCAGAACATAGTAAACACTGAATCGGGTGACAAACAAATCAAAGAAATGATGGCGTTGAGCAATGCAGATAAAAATATTTTTGAAAGAGGCAGAGACCGCAGAGCTTATATGGCAGGCAAAGGAGTAGAAGCGAGTGATGGCAGTGGACAAAGGATAGGTGCTGATGGCAAAAAACGCGACATTGGCAGCGAGAAAGACGACCCTGCTAGCTATCTTGGAAAGAAGCAGCGTGCTTTTGACAACCTGCATGAAAGCGGACTTGACATTGCGGATATGTGGAAGGGCAAAGGTGTGCTTGCAGAGGTGCTTGGAGATCACAGCGCGCTTGCAAAGGACATGATGGGTCAGGGAGCTAAGCTTGACGGAATGAGTAAAGCTGTTAAGTTTGATGAGCCTAAGGAATGGAAGGATGCTCGTGATCATAACGCAAGGATGTGGTATGGCCAGCACATGAACAAGGATATGAAAAATGCAAATAAGAAAGGCGGTTCAATACCTGATAATGTGAGAAATTCGCCCCCATCGGCACCGGCACCGACACCAACTGCAACACCTCAGGTGAGCAATACCAGCGGAGGCGCTGAAATAGAGGTTGAGGGACCGACATCATTCACCTTCTCTGACACAGGGTTTACTACTTCTACCGTCAGCGGAGGCGGAGATACATCTTCGTTTACTACGGGAGGCGGGGATACCGGCAGCGGAGGCGATGGAGGTTCTAGCCCAGCAATACCGAGTGCTGCAGACAGAAAAGCAATCAGAAGGGCAGAAAGAGATAGACGCAGAAGCTTGTCTGATGAGCAGAGGGCTGCTGAGGATAATGCCGCAAGCGATAACATAGCAAGAGGCATGTCAGCTTTGAGTAATGCAACGGGAAGAAGTGTGGGGTCAGGAACAGGCAGCAATATTAAGCAAAACTCGATGATTAACAGGATGATGGCTCCGCTACCGTCTACGCCTACTAAGGTAGACATCAGTAACCTGCAGCAGTTTATTAATGAATTTATGCAGAGACTTAAAACTCTTATGGATAGTCAGTCAAGAAGGCTTGAAGAGATTGTAAAAAAGATAAACAGCAATGTTCCTAAAGCCAAGACTTATTCAGGAAAAGACAGGAACAAGATGGAAGAGCACAAGATGTGGTCTGAGATATCCAGAGACTTTAAGGAGTTCCAGACAACTGTGATGAGTTTGTTTGCCAGCGGAAAAATAGATCAGGACGGAAACCCGACCAGCGGTCCTGATAATAGAGGCACTTTCAGAGGCTGATAACAAAAGCTAAAGAAGATCATAGCTAAAACGCTAAACAAAAAACAACCTGCGGGTTGTTTTTTGGTGAGCGGAAAACAAATTATATTGTTTCTTTATTTGTTTTTTTATATCATTTGGTGTATAATAAATTTGTAAGGGCATTGTATATAATGTCTCTTCACTAAGGCTTCGACACCTGTGGTGTCTGCAGGATCGTTCAGAAACATTTATATAACGCCCTTAGTGGAGAAGAGAAGGAAAAGGCGAGGACTCGGCGCTGTTGGCGCCTATGTGAGTGTTCGTGTAAATTCTTAGGCAATGCCTGAGAGTAGAAGAAAAGGAAGGAAAGAGGAGTATAATATGGCGATAAGATATATTCCACGAAAAACCAAGGTAAAAATGGAGTTCGTTAAGGGTGTCACCCTTAGTGATATTATTGTGGGCGTAATCGGTGTGGCGGGCGCCGTGCTGTTTATTGCCTCTCAAGGCCTTGGCGGGTATAACTGGTATCTGGCTGTTGCGTGGCTGGCGATATTTATAACCATGTACTTCCCCGTTGACGAGGGTGTAAGGCTTTATAGCGCAATGGGGCTGTTGGTAAGATTTATTGCATTTAAGAAGAAGTATTCACAGGAAGATGTGGACAAGCACGGCAATCCCAGCATAAGGCAGCTGATGCCGTTTGAAGGGCTGCATAAAGAAAGGTTTATTGACTTTAAGGATTATTATGCCGAGGTTATTGAAGTAAGTCCTATTGAGTTTGGGCTTCTTAACGCTTATAAACAGGATATGTTAATAAGAACCTTTGCAAACGCCTTAAAGCGTCTTGGAAACGGGCAAAACGCAAGTGTAGTAAAGCTTAACAAGGCGATAATTTTTGATAATTATGTTCAAAACGAGGACCGCAAGTTTGACAGCCTTATGGAACTGCAGTATGAGGGCGAAATGACCGAGTCTGAGGTTGAGGCGCGAAGCGGGGTGTTTGAGGCACGTGTAAGCACGATTGAGCTTATGAACCGCGAAGAAAAAATTTATAAAGACTATTTCTATTTGGTAGTCTATGACAAAGACCGTGAATCGCTTGACAACACCGTTGACGGAATGATGAGTACCATGGCCAACAGCGTTGTGCCCATGGCTACCCGCAAGCTTATAGGGCGTGACCTTATAGTGTTTTTGCGCTCCAACTACGGCAAAGACTTTGATGAGCGTGACCTTGAAACCATAACTTTAGACAAGCACATAAATTGGGCAACGCCCAATCAGATTAAGTTCAAAACCACCCGAACGATTATAAATAAACAGGGTTATCGAAGCTTTGTTATAACTGACTATCCGCTGACTGTAGGAAACGCATGGGGCGCAGGGTTCTTTCTTTTGGACCGAACCAATGTGGTGGTAAACATTACGCCCGTTCAGAGGCATTTGGCCGAGAAGCGAATAGACAAGGCTATTGTTGAGCTTGAAGGCAAGCTCGGGATGATGGCAAAGAGCAGTAAGCAGCTTGAAAACAATACTCACTTAAGAACGCTTAAGGAACTTCTGGCTCAGCTTAAGAATGACGGTGAGCAGCTTTATGAAGTTAATATGCACATTACGTGTGAGGAAAATGCACGTAAAGAAGTAAGAGCGGTGCTTAAACAATACGGCTATAAATATGCCGAAATGTTCGGACGTCAGGTGGATGCTTTCATTAGCCGCAGCATATCTCGCCTTGACACGGTAACTCAATATCTGAGGGATATGCCGACAAGCACGCTGGCGGCTCTGTTCCCGTTTATTTCAAGTGCGCTTCAGGACGAGAAGGGGATTTATATAGGATATAATGAATACCCTGTGTTTGTAGACTTTTTTGTGCGAAACGCAGCACGCGTAAACAGTAACATGATGATAATAGGAAAATCGGGTTCAGGAAAGTCGTATGCTACAAAGACGCTTCTTGCTAACCTTGCCTGTGACAACACCAAGGTATTTATTCTTGACCCTGAAGATGAGTACACGCCGCTTTCATACAATCTTAAGGGGAAGGTTTTGGACGTAGGTTCGTCAATCAGCGGCAGGCTTAATCCATTTCATATAATCACAACGCTTGACTCTGACGAGGGTGGAACCGCTGATGACTATTCAACCCACCTTCAGTTTTTGGAGCAATTTTTTGCAACAATCCTGCCGGGTATTGCCCCAGACGCTTTTGAAAAACTGAACAACCTTATTATTGAGGTATACCGCGAAAAGGGTATTGACAGCACCACCAAGCTTAAAGGTCTGAAACCTGAAGATTATCCGATATTTGATGACCTTTATAAGGTTATTTTGCAAAAAATAAAGGAAGAAAAGGACGATTATCACAGACGCAATCTGCAGACGGTGGAAACATATATTTCTAAGTTTGCGACCGGCGGGCGTAACAGCAACCTATGGAATGGGCCGATGTCGATTGTAACCAAAGAAAACTTTGTAACGTTTAACTTCAGAAGTCTGCTTGCCAACCGTAACGAAATAATCGCAAACGCACAAATGTTGTTGGTGTTTAAGTATCTTGACAACGAGATTATTAAAAACAAAGACTTTAACGACAAATATCACCGCGGTGAGCCGCTTGATAAGTGGCGTAAGATTATTGTGGCAGTTGACGAGGCCCACGTATTTATAAACCCCAAACGCCCCATAGCGCTTGACTTTATGGCGCAGATGGCAAAGCGTATAAGAAAATATGGCGGTATGCAGATAATTATAACGCAGAACATAAAAGACTTTGTTGGCTCTCCTGAAATTGAGCGGCAAAGTTCAGCCGTAATCAACGCAAGTCAATATTCGTTTATATTCTCGCTTGCGCCAAACGACATAAACGACCTTGTAAACCTTTATCGAAACGCGGGTGAAATTAACAAAGAAGAGCAGGATGCTATTGTTACGGCAAGCGTGGGTCAGGCATTTATAATTACAAGCGCGCTCAGTAGAACTTCAGTTAAGATTGAAGCGAGCGAAACGGTTAGAAATTTGTTCTCATAATAAATAATGAAAAGAGGAGCCCTAAGGGTTTCTTTTTATTGTTATTTAAAAAAACCTTTTGGGTTTGACGGCTTGGCCTGCTTCTGCAATGATGGTGATAATTAAATTGTTACTCAGACTTTAATTTACAATCAAAAATATGAATATATGTGCATATTTGTTTCAAAAATTATATTGAAATCTGTCGGCTTTTGTGGTATAATAACTCTGTAAGAAAGTATGGGCAATTTAAAGGAGGAAAGGATATGGCAAAAACTATATTGCGTCCCGGTGACTTTAATAAGGATAGATATAAAGCTAATCGTAAAGACTGTTGGAGCGGATCGTTTTTTCCGGCTTATATGGCATATTTTGAAGCGCAGTTGGAAGCCTCAAAAGATCCTGTTACCGGGAATGTTGATAGAGACCCCATTACGGGTAAAAAGAAAATTGACCCAACTAAGTTGGGTAATGTAGTTGCACTTGAAGCATTATATAAGATACTTGGCAAATCAAGCGAAGAGCAGTTTAAAGGTTTTTTGAGAACTGCTAAAGAAGAAGAAACTAATCATGAGTTTTGGGCAAAGTGGGGATATGCCAGAGGAGCTCAGAAGAAGTTTGGGCTGGCTCTGCGGTATATTGAAAATGATTTGCTTATTAATAAACTTACAAACCCTAAGATGGGTTTTTTAAAGTATTATCTAAACCCTGAAGAAAACCCTATAACAAGAAGAGCCGGGGCTGCCATTATGGATGGCTGGTACGGATTTTTATCCCACACACCTTTGATTAACACCATTCAGGAAAAGCTTGACGAACAGATGGATTCTTTAAGGATGCAATATTATGCTGCTGAGATTGAGAAAGCTGCAAATGCATATCTTTTACTTAGTGTAAACCTGAAGCCCGAGCTTGTCGAGGGTTTGCCTGAAGTGTTCAGAAACGCAAACCGACAACCAGGAGAACCTGTGCTACCGGACGCTTTTATCAATGCATTGCAAGCTGGTGGGCTGAAGGATGCAATAAAGGAACTGCCGGGTTATAAAGACAAGACTATTAATGAAATTTTGGAGTCTTGCACTAAAAACACTACGGATTTACTGAAACATAACGGAGACTATCAGACTGATCGAACAGCCTTTCAAAAGATTGATGCTGCCGGACACGCCATTAAGGATTTTGCATATGAAGCAAGGAAAGCTTCCAGATATAGAGTTTTTAATACTTTGCTGCGTAGGAGTGATATTGAGCTGCACGGAAAGGACAGCATGGGGTATATAAGTGGAACAGAAAAATGTTTTGCAAACCTGAGCAATGCTATGTATGATACTATTCAATGGCGGCTTGAAAAAATAGAAGAGCAGCGGGCGGCACATGCTTCTACGGCAGACAATATAAGAAATTTAAGAAACAATCAGGAATTGGCGGCAGCGCTGTCGCAAGGAGTGAGTTTTGCTCAGTTGGCAGCTGGTTTTGCGGCTCAACTTGAGTTTCCTATAGACCCCGTTACTGGCAGACCAAAAGTTGCGGGAAATATGACCGGAGAGGAATTTGAGAATTATTCAAAAACTCTTGAAGAAGCGATTGCTGAAGCTTCTAATCCGCAGCTGAGTTTTGCTCAATTGAGGGCAGGAGCAGTTCCTTCGCCCGCCGGTGAGCTATATAAGGCAAAGATGAGACTGAGCTATGAAAATATTACAAAGTTTAAAAAAGAAATTGCAGTCCTTTCGCAGAGTATGTCGCTTACAGCAGGAGCAGCTCCTGTTGCGATTGACTTTAACGATATTACACCTGAAGACATAGAAGCATGGGCAGAGGCCGGCCACCTTACGGGGAATGCTTATTTGCAATTTAAAAGAGAGTATACAAATTTTAAGCGTACTCTTGATGAAATCAGCGAAATTACACAAGTGGGGAAACCCACACACGGCAATTCGGGCGTAGAGCTTGAACAGGTAAACAGCCATTATACCAGAAACCTTGATGCGGTGACTGAATATAAGGCCATATTGGAAGGTGAGTTTGCTCAGGGGCAGGTGCAGACACCGCCTCCATCGGGATTTAATGCTGTCCGCAATGATATTAGGACAAAGGTTGCTGCCAAGATTGCCGATCCGGCTATGATAGACAGGATAGAAAAAATTACCGGAAAGCCTATAAGTCAAACTCCCAACGAAATGTTTCAGTTTATTCAGACGCTTACAGGGCTTGAAGTTTATGCTAAATTTGGTGATCCTGCAGAGAGGCAGAGAGACCCTCAGGGAGACGTTAAATATCAGGCTTATCTAAAGTATAATGAAGAGCTTAGAACGCAGATGGACATTATGGTTGAAAAGGGTACTTTTGTTAATGCTGCCGAGAGCAATAAAATTGCGTGGGAAATTATAAAAGACATTGAACCAGACAGGGCGGCTAGTGCTGAAAAGGGCGGCCCGCTTGGTGAGATTTATGGCAGACAAATAGGTGAAGAAATAAGAGAGCTTGAAGCCAATGCCAAAAAGGTTTCAGCGGCGAGGACCGGACTTGAATCTATTGCTAAAAATGGCGGTTTATGGACCCAAAAGAATAAATTTACGCCGAAGGACGGACCTAATGCAAGGATGGCAAAATCAAATAATTCATGTGTAGAATTTCTCGATTGTCACCCTGAGCTTAAAAAAGATGTAGAAAAGATGGAGCTTAGTGATCAGGAAGTAAAACTGATTACAAAAGATTGTAAAAAGAAAGGGCTTGACATTGAAGAGGCTTTGCTTGCCCGAAAGGTGCGAAAGTTTGCTGTGCTTCCGGAAGATGTCAAGGAAGAAACTTTTGGTAAAATGACGACCCAAATGAGCGGATATGCAGCACAAAACTTTGCGGTTTATGGGTCTGCTGCTGTAACACAGGCTAGTGGGCTAAGTCACCAGCAGGGCAGTTCACAGTCTAGCATCAGCAACCAACAGAATATAGGACCAAATCCCAACCAATCAACGGTGCAAGAAGAAGTTGAGACAAATAATAGCAAGAGACCCAAAACAGAAACCAAAGAAGAGTTTGACGCCCGTAAAAAAGCAGAAAATGCGGTAAAAAAAGAAACCGAAGAAGCTGTAATAGTAACAAAAGCTGAGGTTGATAAAGAAGTTGCTGAAGAAGAACCGAAGGAACAGGCTGAACAGAATGCGGCTATTCCAAAGGACCCGGTAAAAACTATACTTAGCGACGCAGACAAAGAAATGGGAATGGGTTTATAAAAAGATGAGATTATTCTCATCTTTTTTGTGCGCACATCTATTTCTAATCATGGTTTATCTTTTTGCTGTAAGCTGATATGAGAAGTCCACGCGGGCAGTTTGTTTCAGGATTTGGCCTTGCGGCGGAACTTTTTGCGTTTTTGGTTGTGTGCTTAAGGTTTTTATGATAAAATTAAAAATAGAGGAAAACAGAATGAAAAAAAGTGAAGTAAAGTTTAGGACGATATTCTTTTCAGTTTTTGCGGCAGTGTTTTTGGCTGCGGTGATAATAGGTGCGTTTATGGTAAATTCAAACACGGGAGATGACGAAACCTATGCCGCAGTTAAAGTTGCACTTGAAAAACAGGGGCAGCAGCGTGGTTATCAGTTTGAGGCACAAATCACAACTACCTATACTGATGGCAGCCGAGATATTGTTTTATATGACCAAACTGAGGATTGGGATACTGTCAGCGGATATCGTGAGGTGGATTTTTTAAAACGGCAGTTGCATGAGGATATAAGCGGACAGAGCTCAGAAGTTTTAAAGAATCAATATAACACAAGAGTGGTTAGGTATTTGGAGGACTTTTGGTATTTGGTGGAGTATGCCGATGAGAGCATACCAAACACCAAGATGAGGGTTGACAGAAACTTTGCAGGGCTTCATGTGCCGACACAGACTGATGATTTGGATCCGGTTAATGACCTAAGGTATAACCTGTTTTATGCCAAGGAATGTTTAGTTGAACTTGTAAAGCCCGAGGTTTTAAATCCGGCAAAAAAGGCTATTGAGGAGTTTAATAACCAAAACAGCGGCACAAAAAGAGAACTCACGCTAAATTATGTCGGTGGGGAATTTATACTGTCTCTAAAAGAAACAACAGGCACTAACTATGTTTTGTATACGGTTTTCGTGAGTATGAACTCAGTGGATAAGATTACTTATCAGTCATATAGCGAAGAGCCTGATGGCACTGTTATATTATCTGATTTTGGCATGACCATAAAAAAGAACATGAAACAGTTTAATCATGCAATTACGCTTCAGCAGCTTGAGGATTATGTGGAGATTAACACTTTAGTTACTCTGAAACCTCGGAAACACTAAGAAAAGACACTGAAACCGAACCGTAGTTACGTGTGTCGTAAACGCAAAAATAATTATTCTGAACGGGAGTGCCCTTGGGGTGCTCCCATATTATTATTCCGTCCTTGCTCAGCAGGTTATATTCTCTAATTTTTTGAATGGCCTTTAATGCAAAATCACTCCGATAAGGAGGGTCAAGAAAAACAATATCAAATTGCTCTGATTTTAGCTGAGTGAGGGTATCTAAAAAATCGGCGCAGATAATTTGGACGCCGGGGTCTTCTCTCAGATTTTGTTTTATATTTTTTATACAAACGGGGTTGTGATCGGATATAATTACTTTTTTGGCTCCACGGCTAATACACTCAATGCCGAGATTTCCTGTGCCGCCAAAAAGATCCAGACAGCGGCTGTTGGGTATTTTGTTTGCAATTATGTTGAATATACTTTCTTTTATTCTGTCAATTGTGGGCAAAACGCCCTCGCAGGTGGGATGGGAGAGCTTTCGTCCGCGATATTTTCCGCTTATTATTCTCATAGAGTTATTATAACACAAAGTGTTGATATATCACAACACTTTGTGTTTAAACTTAACTTTGCTCACAAATATTTCATACAAGCATGATTATTTGTTTCACTTCGTTGAATTATAACACAGTTTTTCATAACTATAGTAAAATCCGAATACCGGCACAGCTGTGTTGAAATTTGCGTTCGCTCGACTTTATTCACGTAAACATGACTTTGTCTCACTCTCTTGATTATAACACAACCTTGAAAAACTACAATAAAATCAAGATTCGTTTTAAGGGGCGCCCATGCACGCAAAAAGTTAAACTTTTTGCGTGGCGCCGCCGTAGGCGGGCGCTTGGGGGAAAGCTTTGCTTGCCCCCGCATGGGCGCCTATTTTCTAATTACCACCTTCATCCGGTTGATTTTGAAGCTTGTGAGAATTTCATACTCATGATTGCCGCAGATTTTGCTCCACACAGTTGCGTTGTTTATATTGTCAAAGATAACAACTTCATCATCTAATTTTACACCTAAATCTGTGATATTGCATATGAGCATATCCATGCAAACTCTGCCGACTATCGGGGCGGGCTGACCGACCATATAGACGCTGGCAGTATTGCTGAGCTTTAGGTTAATTCCGTCTGCGTATCCAAGCGGTACTACCGCTAGGGTCATGTTTCTTTGACAGCGTAAGGCTCCGCCATAACCTACAAAACTTCCTTTTTTTACCTTTAAAATAGAACGGATATTGCTGATAATGGTTATGACGGGTTTCAGACTTATATGCTCCGAATGGGCATAGCCATACATGGCAAGGCCGATGCGTACCATATTGTAATTATATTTTTGATAATTTATTGCAGCAAAACTGCTGCTTAGATGAAAGATTAACCCTTTAAAAGCTTTGCATAGTTTAATGTATTGTTTAAATATTTTGTTCTGTCTTTTTATATATTTTTCGTCCTCGCGCGCCAGATGCGAAAACACGCCCTTGAGTTTTATGTATTCATTGTTTTCAAGCATATTCAGCATACTTATAAATTCGGTTTTATCATTTACGCCAAGCCTGTTCATGCCGGTGTTGACCTTAATATGCACAGATGCACAGATATTAAGTTGCTTGCATATTTTTGTCATATGCTCAATTTGTTCACACGAAAACACAGTAAGAGTAAGATAATTAAGCATGGCTTTTTTAGCCATAATTTCATCAAAACTGCCCACTACCAAAATCGGTTTTGATATGTTTAACTGCCGCAGTTTTAGTCCTTCGCTGACACATGCCACGCCAAAATAGTCTACAATATGCTCTATATGCCTCGAAATGTGCTTAAGGCCATGACCATAGGCATTGGCCTTGACCATGGCACAGAAGAGAGCATCGGGTCTCAGACGCTGCTTTATTCTAAGTATATTATCTCGCAGTGCCCGGATATCTAGTATGAATTTGTTCATATAGTTAGGATATTACACACATAATAATCTTGTTAATGTTGTTTAGTGCATAACAAAAAACTTGACATAAACGCGGGTTAATGTTAACATAATAATGCAAAATTCGGGAGGGGGAAGTATGAGAACAGCAGCACAAACAAGAGAGTTAGCCCGGCAAAATGTCACCGGCAAATGGTGGCTTGCAATTGGCGTATGCATTATATATAATTTGATTGCATGGGCTGCATCGGCTCTTTCCGCCGTTCCAATGCTTGGTTTTATATCACTTGCTGTTACGCTATTTCTGGTTCCGCCAATATTTTTGGGATATACGCTTTTTATGATTAACCTTGTCAGGCGCAAAAATCCTCAGATTAACGATTTATTCGGCTATTTCAAAGATGGCTATTGGATGTCAATGGGCGTTTATTGGCTTAAGTATGTATTCATAGTCCTTTGGAGTCTACTGCTTATAATACCCGGAATTATTAAGACCTATTCATATGCTATGAGTGAATATTTGGTGATTAACAAAATCAGGACTGACCCGAATGAAGCGATAACTTTTAGCCGTGAGCTTATGAATGGCAATAAGTGGAGATTGTTTTGTTTGCATTTTAGTTTTATAGGCTGGATATTGCTGGGCATACTTACACTTGGAATTTTGTTCTTTTGGATTGAGCCGTATATTAGAGCTGCGGAAATAGTTTTCTTTGACGAAATTGCTGAAAGTGCAGGACTGATAGGCGAGAATGTTCAGCCCACAGCGGTTGAGAGGGGCGACATGGCTGGGCCCACCGAAGTTTATGACGGTGACGGGTTTACAGGTCAGCCCACAGCGGTTGAAAATCAACCTACAATTGTGGTTGATGACAACGACGAAAAAGAGAGTTGACAAAAAATACGATTGATAGCTGATTATATTAAATACAAATAGAAAAACCTGCATGAGCAGGTTTTTTCATATTTTATCTTTCCAGGCTGGCAGCGTTTTTAAATATTCCGGAATTTGTTTGCGGGCTTGTTCTTCGGTGATACCATATTCCTTCATTGCCCATGGAATTGTCCCTTCTAAGGTTTCTTCATAGCTTTTCATAGTTCCGTCTTTGCGGGAGCAGTATTTACAGTAATTCTTTTTTGTATCTCCCAAGGCATAATCATCGGGCCCGTTTAGCGGCATGCCGCACGCAATACATTTTTTCATAAGACACCTTCCTTATATTTTAAGTATAGCACGTGTAGCTTCATTTGTCACATAATTTGTGAGTTTAATAAAAAACAATGCGCAGGCATTGTTTCTTGGTCGGAGTGGCGAGACTTGAACTCGCGGCCCCTAGCCCCCCAGACTAGTGCGCTACCACTGCGCCACACCCCGATATTGCTTTTGCAAGTATAGCATTAAAAGGCACAATTGTCAATTATTACTTAGAATTTCTTGTGCAGAAAGAAGGTTAATATGCCAACAAAGATTTGGAATTTTAACGTAGCGCAAGGCCAAAAGTCTTTTTATGAAATGACAAATAAAAAAGAGCCCCAAAGAGCTCATTTTTGAAAAATTACATATGCTGGAAGAAAGCGGGAATATCCGAATTAAAAGCTGCTTCAGAGAGTTCGGGGGGGGGGTCTGACACATATTCAGAAAGATAGATATTTGGCATTTGTGAGGCAGTTGTTGCGGTAATGGCATAAATGTCAGGCAGTTGCTCAGATATAAAGGAGATAGGAGTAACCTTTTTTATGTTTGGGAAGAGATGCTGATAATATTCGGCTGTGATTTCAACTGCTTCGCTTAGGTCTTTGAGCATATCAACAGGTCTGTCAATTTCTATTTCTTTTCTCTTCAGCTGTTTTGCAATGGTTCGGATATCATCATCTGAGCTTTGGGCCACATTATAAGGAAGGATATTGCAGGTGTGCAGAATATAATTTATTCCTTGCTCAAGGTCCATGTCCGCGTGCTCATAAATGAATTCGGGTGACGGGCGCTCAGGGCGGGATACCTTTTCGTCACATGGTGCTGCACTGTGCATATGCGGAGTGGGGATATACGCAGTTCCTTCTTTGTGACAGCTGCCGGGGTCGTGGTCGAGGCGCTTTAAAAACATAAGACCTTTTTCTTTTCCTCCTGCCATGGCATAAAAGCAAATGCTCCAATCCTCAGGGTTGTTTATGTTTTGCGACACTGACATTCTGTATGTAAGCGGCAGATGAGAAGGAGTATCAGGTCTTATTAGATAATAAACTGTTCGAGCATAGCATTTTGTTGTGCTTCCTATGTTTTTGTCAGAAAAGGTAGAATCAAATCTTTCTTTTTTAAAAGAGATTATAAATTTTGGCACATTTTGCATGTATTCCAGGTCCTCTTGGGTTGCAGCAAAGTTTGTGCGCTGTATGCTTTTGGAGTTGATGGGGTGGGGCAGGTCTCTTATTTTGAGGCTGGTGGGAGTATAGAGATTGCGGCTGTTAATTATTATCGGCTCTCCGATTATCTGGGCGCCGTCTTTTCTGTGATCCACATTTTTAAAAGGGTCATCCCAGGTTTCTGTCTGTTTGGTCTCCTTTCTAAAATTACTTTTTTTTTGAGCCCTTGAATAATTTACCTCTCCTGAATTTCCCGCGTAGGAGTATTTGTTGTATAACTGCATATTACCTCCAATCTATGCTTCTATTTTATCACAGTTTGTCGATTTTTTCAAGAGGAGATTTTTGAAAATCAGTGCATTTTTGATACCTGTTTTTGCAAACAAAACAGTTGACTTTTGGCATTTGCCGTTGTATAATATTTAAGCATTCCCACTCTGGCAAAATTAAATATTTTATGGACCCTTAGCTCAGTTGGCAGAGCAACTGACTCTTAATCAGTGGGTCCGGGGTTCGAATCCCCGAGGGTCCACCAAAAGTCAATTAAAAAAGCTTTCGTTTGAAAGCCTTTTTATTTTTTTAAGTTATGTTAATTAGGACTTCTCACCCCTTCGGGTCGGTGCCGTCAATGTTATACGAGGGACAACAAAGTAATTTTCACTTATCATTGCAAGCCCGCAGGGTGCTGTAATCTTTAGGTATAAGTGTTAAGCAATCTCTTAGATGTTTTTATAAAAAAGAACACGCATTGCGTGTTCTTTTGTTGGGCTTAAAATAGGCTGGAATAATCTTTTCCTCTGATGCCACCATCTATGGGAGAGTTGCCATCCAGAGAGGGTGTTTCAGGCTTTATTACCCCATCTACAACCTGATCTGGAGTTATAGGGGTAACATCACCACCGGGTGTTATATGTGGGGGTATAGGAGGTTCTACAGGAGGAATTGGTGGCAGGGGTACCGTTGCATGATGCGAGAGTCCTCCAAAGATTTTGTCCCATATGTCTCCTACTATCGGAATGTTCTGCACAATGTCGGTGGTGCAAAGCACTTTTGCGCCGGTTGTGGCATAAATGATTTCAGGTACTATTTCACCTGCAACTGCCGCTGCTCCAAGTATACCCACAGCAAGTATAACTTTTTTGGAGGTGGGGTTTCTGTTAAGCCATGCCTTGGGTCTATATTTCAGTCCCATTTCTTTTGCAACAGGCTTGCAATCAACCATTTCTCTGCTGTGGAAGTCGTTCCAGAAATTAACCAAATTTTTCAGGTCGTTTACGCTTTTGGCATCATTTTTGTTAAAGTCAAACTTGTAAGCAGAAGTGCTTATTCCTACAGGCTCGTTTCTGCGGGGATTGTCATGATCAACCACAAGGTGACACATTTCTTTTTTGAGCATAAGATTTACAAGATTGTATCCATGTTCTTTTGACATTTGTTTATTCAATCTTTTGGTCTGTTCAATTGAAAGGTGCCAATCATTGCAGTTAAGGTCGCCGGTCATATATGCGTCATGCACTTTTTTTGCATATGCTTTATAGCGCTTTCGTGAGTTGTTTCTGCCGATAATCCTTCCGTCTTTGTTCTTCGGATACATTCTTTCGGCTTCCTTCATGAACTTTTCTCTCTTGGCAATATCAGTGAAAGCTTCGGGGAAGGTGAAGGGAGAGGGTTTACTTTTCTTTTCGTCTATTTTTTCATCAGTATCATCATCGGTCTTATCATCAATTTTATCTTCATCGAATTCCTCATCTTCGTCTTTTTCGTGCTCTTTGACTTCTTTCTCTTTACTACTATCCGGTCTATCACCAATGCCTTCAAAAAATGATTTGATGTCTTCTTCTGCGTCCGGGTTTTTTCGCGGTGTTGCGTTTGCTGAGCTTTCAAGCAGTTTTATGTATTGCAATTCAAGGTTTCTGAAAGCAATTCGTCGCTCTTCGCTGTTTGAGGCAACGGCACCACGCGGCAGGTTTCGTGTGAATGTTTCATACTCAGGGTCCATGCCTTCTTCAGGGCTTAAAGCTAATGCAAACGGAGCATTGCTAAGGTGGAGTAGTCTTTCTTTTCTTTCTTCGGGGGTCATCAGCAATATTTTTGCAAAGAAGTGATCGACAACACTGCGGTCTTCTAGGTTTACAGCTTTTATTGCTGCGTCAAGCGCGCCGGTGTCAGGCATGCCTTTTCTCAGTAAGTCAGCATCTCTTTTTGCAGCCTTGTCAGCTTCTTTTTTTCGTTCCATAACTCTTGCTTCGGCTCTGTATCTTGCCAAATCTTCAGCGTCTTTCTTGGCCTTTTCAGCTGCTCTATATCTTTCTAGTTCTCTTGCCTCTTTTTCAGCTCTTGATCTTGCCATAGGCTTTCCTCCTCTTTCATCGTCTCCTTCTGTATCGCCAGCTCCTTCAAGCGTTTCTTCTTCTATCTCTTCTTCTATCTCTTCTTCTATCTCTTCTTCTATCTCTTCCTCGTTATAGTCTGCGTAATTATCTATTGCATAAACTTTATTAAGCACAGTTGAATCGGCTTTTATAGGTCTATATCTATCATCTTTCTTTTTTGGATCTGCTTCATTGACCTTAAGAGGGAGTATTTCAACTTCTTCTACAACTATTATTTGGTTTCCGTTTTTGTCTGTGTCTATGCGTCGCTTGGGCGGAATATAATCGTTGATTTCGTCTATCATTATTCCTTCGGGTAAGGGTATTTTTGCATTTTGAAACGCAGGTGTTTGTGTTCCGTGTTTAAGTATTCTGATACCTCGGTTTGACTGTGCATCCTGATAAAAGTCGTTTTGAGTGTAACATTCACCATTCAGCGGCTCAAATAATCCGATATTAAATTTGATGTCGCTTTCTGCCCAGCCCATATTTTTGTCCTTTGCAGGGTCCGGCTCCAGATTTCCCCAGCTAAACAGTTCCAAATCCCACGAACCGTCTTCTCTGCGAGTAAGCTCCTGTCTTGCGTTTCCATATTCTCTGAATAGTTTGTTGTGGTCTCCTTTAATAGGAGAAAAATCACCGATTTTCAGGCTTTTGATTACCTTTTGGTCGAGTTCATCGGAATATTCAGGAAAGAACGGCAGACGGCCAATAGCCTTAAAGAAAATCTTTCCACTCTCAAGTGCGTCTCTTTCTAAAAACAGCGGAATGAGTTTTCCTAATGCAATTTCCATCGCTTCTTCTTGAGTTTTTATTTTTTTCTTAGTTGCCATTTAAGTACCTCCTGAGGGCTCTTTTTTACCCTGCATTTTTGTTCACTATATTTTAACACATCTTATGTCAAAAAGCAAGATGTTTTTTTTGAGAAGGGTATTGTAATATATAAAGATAGAGGGAAAACGGCGGGTTGTGTCGAATTATATGACTAAGCTCTTCATATTTATAAATCTATTGTTATTGCTTTGAAACAAAGGCCTGCGTTTTCAGTATATTTAATTAAAACATATATAATACCTAGTTGTTAAGAGTGAATTACGGCTTATTTTATCATACGTTTTTTGCTTATTGAACAAAAAACCGCAGAACCTGTCTGCGGTATGACTATGTTTTATTATAATCTTTTTTGTTTGACTTATATAAAGAATACAATCAGAGCAATAAGCGCAAGAATTGTCTCAAGGCTGAAGATTGACTTGCCGGTCTTTCTGAAGTTTAGCAGAATGAACGTGAATGCAACAGCAATACAGCCAAAGATGAGCACATAGAAGATTGTTCCGAGTGTTCTTATGGCGTCAGCGCTTTGAACAACCCGCATCAAGAAACCGTTTAGAAACATCAGTGCAAACGCTGCGATAGTCGACAGCAAAATGATGGGGTTGCCAAACTTTTGACCTGTTGACTGTTTCTGGGGCTGTGCCTGAGCTTCTACGACTTTATCTTCTTGATTTTCAAATTCGTTATTCATATTTTACCTCCCTAATAAATATTATTAAGATATTATACTAAATATTGTAACAAAATGCAAGAAGAATTTATGTTTACACTTATTTTGTGACAAGAAGGCCGGATATAATTGCAGAGCATTCTTTCGTGTCATTTAGTGTTTGTGAAGCAGGAATAAAGTCGCAAATACGTTCCGGATGGCAATGGTAGTTTATATGCTTAATTGTGCAAATGTACAAAGATGAATTTTATTTTAAAAACCCGCTGTAATTCAGTTGACTTAGTCAATGAGAAGTAGTAAACTGCTAATGCAACACTAGTTTTTGGTGAAATCCCTCAAGTTTTTGTTGCACAAAAATTTTTTGAAAAAGGAGGGAAAAGGACAATATGACTAAAGCATCTGTAGGAAAAATTTTAAAGTTTGTATTACTCGCTGTGCTTGTTGCTGCTGCAGTATTTTTCATTATTAATGTTATTCAATACGGCAAGGGAGCAGGAGACGCAGCAGGAGATATTGCAAAAGCGCAAATGAATTCTGCATTGTTTCAAAACCTGGCACTCGCAATTGCAGTTCTGGGCATAGCGGTTTATTTGCTGCTTGATATTTTGGGCATGAGCAAAATTGGCTCTTTCATACTTGTTGGTGCCGGTATTGTTGCAGTAGTTCTTCTTATCGTAGCTCTTAGCGTAGCAGGACCGTATCTTGACCAGCTTAAAGCTGCAATAGATGTTCCTCTTACAAGCGTAAGTTCTCCGGCTAAGGCCGCATATTACGGCACTATCTTCACCGGAATTTCTGAAGCTATTGTGTTTGGCGCAGCTCCGATTATATACGGACTGAACAAACTGCTTGTAAAGAACTAATTGGTTGAAGCAAAAAAAAAGAACCGCTCTTGGGCGGTTTTTTTTATTTAGATAAGTTTGTCAATTATGCTTGCGGCTTTTTCGCTTGCTTGATAAAGGATTTTGCCTTTTACGCACACGATTAAATTTCTTTCGTCTCCGAGATATATTTTGTGGTCTGCATCAAGAATTGCCCCCGGTTTGATATAGTCGTTAAGAAATTGCAGGGCATAATCTTCGGTTTTAAAGAACACTGCATGTAAAATGTCAAAGTCTACACCAAGATTACGGGAGTCAAAGCCTAAAGTAGAGGTTACATAATCTTTTATTTTTATTGCGATAAATACACCGTCTATTTTATGGTTATAGTTTTCTTTCATCTCCGGGTACACTTTGCTGTAGTCGAAAATTAGGTCATCGGGGCTTTGACTGCTTTGTTGCACTTTTATTTCAAATTCGTTGAAATTTTCGGCACTGACAACGGTATACCCATTATCTTTGAAAGTTTGTGTGATTTTTGCCTGACTTGCTACGCCGCAGGCACTGAACATAAATACTGCAACAAGCAAGCATGCGGCTACACTTAAAGTGCTGATTTTTTTCATAATATTTTCTCCTTTCTGAAAAATCAAAATTTCTTTTTTTGATTTGCTGTATTATAGCATGGCGGGGGGGGGGGGGCATGTCAATAGCTTTTTTAATTTTTTTTAGCGTTTAGTTTTTAAGCAATTTGAGGATTTTGGGCAGCATGCTACTTCTTGTCATTCAGAGCTGATGTAATCTTAACAAATACCACATAAAAGTTTTGTTGGTTTGACTGTCTTATGATATAATAAATGCATGGAATTTTTGGATTATTATGACGAAAACGGAAAACTTTTGGGCAAGGAAACCCGAGAGGTTATTCACACAAAAGGGCTGTGGCACAAGACTGTTCACTGCTGGCTTTATGACGGTTTGGGAAACGTTTATTTTCAGTTGCGAAAAGATATGAAAGACAACACAAACAAAATGTATACCACGGCTTCAGGGCATGTGGCTGCTGGAGAAACCCTCCGGCAGGCGTTTGCGAGGGAAGTGAAGGAAGAGATTGGCATTGATGTTGATATAAACGCTTGTCAGCTTGTTGAAATGACGGTGTGGAAAATGGATATGCAAAAGAAAGACGGCAATGTTGTCAAAGACAGGGCCTACGCCAATGTTTATGCAAGCAAAATTGGGAACAGCCTGCCCAAATTTTTATTTAGTGACGGTGAGGTTTTGGGCATCATGAAGGTTAGTGCAAAAGAAGCGCTGGAGCTTTTAAAGAAAGAGAGTGGAAGTATATCCGCCATAAAAATAGATGCTAAAAACAAAACCCAACAAGTGAAAATAACTATGGATAATTTTTTAATCAACCCCACTGAGATAGGAATTATTAAATATGGCAAAATATTGCAGTTTGTCATGAATGAGACGAAGTGAAAATAATAAAAACAGACAATTTTTTTTGTCTGTTTTATTTTAATCTATTTATTTTTTGTGCCGCACAATCAAATCAAGCTGGTTGTGAGTAATTTTGTTCATAAAAAAGACAGGCGTTAACCTGTCTTTTTTAAATTAAACAATTATTTTTTGTTTTCTTTGTCTTTGTCTTCGCCGCGAATTGCTGTTGCAATTGCGGTAGATACAAATGTAACACCGGCAAGTACTGCAGCGAGATAACCAATATTGCTGAATACGCTTACCAAGCTTGGTGTGCCTGCCGTTGGGTTAAACCCGCCACCCCAGCTAGTGATTGAAGCAAGTATACCTGCTACTAATACAAGTGTTAAACCCACTCCCAATACGATTGCTGATACTAACATCAATTTTTTCATTTTTTTGCCCTCCTTTCTACAGAATATACAATATATTAATATTTTATGTCAAATAAAAAAACCGTTTTGGTTTTTTCTGCTGTATTGCTGCAGACCTAAAGACATTAATTTTAGGTTGCAGTATGGTGACGCTACCGGGGTTCGAACCCGGGTTACCGGCGTGAGAGGCCAGCGTACTAACCACTATACTATAGCGCCTCGTCGTAACTCGTGCATTTTGCGACTTTTCTGACAAAAAGCTCACTCTTGTGCACTGTTGCTCCTCTTTCCCAAACTCTTTGTGTCAGTTATTTTACGCAAGAACAATTTTCGAGTTGGGTGAGAAATTTGTTTTTATTATGTAGCAATTAAGAATTGTAGACTTATAATAACAAAAAAAATTGTTTTTGGCAATAGTTTTTTGTTTTTTTATTGATTTGTGTTAAAATTAGCGCAATGGCACAAAAGAATATAAATAAAGAGACAGAAGGTGCAAGACCCAAGGGGACACTGCAAAGAATAATAAATTTCAGGCCTATGTTTGTAGGCGCGGTTTTGCTGTGTCTGGCTATTTTGTGCTCGGTGTTGGTTTTGTTTGACATTCGGTTCTTGATTTTGGCATGCATAATTTATGCGGCTGTCGTCGTTCTGTGTATTGTGGCAAAGCAGTTTCGCCGACTGATTGCGCTAAGTATCATTTATTTCTTGGGATTTGCAGTGACTTTAATAAGTATTTCTTTTTATAGCGACAGCAGTTTGGGTGACACAGAATATGTAATTACGGGCAGAGTGAATGAGATTAGTGAGAGTTATGGCGGCAGTGCTATTATGCTGGGTGATGTCCGGCTCATTGATGAACATAGCGGCACGAAAAAACTCAGCGGCAGCACCCGTTTTATGGCCTATGGCGGGCTTGACGTTAAGTTGGGTGACAAGGTAGTTTTCAGCGGCAAGGTCAGTTACGTTGAAATGAGTGCGTTTAGGTTGCTGAAGCGTAGCGCAGGATTTGATTATTCTAATGATATAAGATATACCGCCGGCGTAAGCGGAGCGAGTGTGACGGTAGTTGACGGTTCTATGCATCTTGATGAGATAATAAAGAACGCCACCAAAGAGCGGCTGCTTCAAACCATGGGTGCAACAACCGGCGGGATTGCCTATGCGATACTTTTTGGTGACCGCAGCGTTGTGGATGATAATATTTATCAATCGTTTAAAGAAAGCGGAACAGTGCATCTGTTGGCTGTTAGCGGCATGCACGTTGTTATTGTAATCGGTATTATATACTTCTTTTTATCGCTTTTCAAAATGAACAAATGGGTGAGATTTGGCATAATGGCAGCAGTTATTTTGGGATACTGTTATATGTGTGGGTTTATTCCGTCGGTTGTGCGGTCTGGGATAATGGCTCTGGTGCTTATGATAGCCCCTCTGCTTGGGCGCAAAAACGACGCTCTAAGTTCAATCGGTATTGCATGTATTCTGATTTTACTCTTTAAGCCGCTATATTTGTTTGATGTGGGTTTTCAGCTAAGTTTCATGGCGGTTTTGGGAATTATATTTTGTTCAATGCTCCTAAAGCATCTATCTATTAAAAACAAATTTCTGAAATCGGTTATGGATATAAGCATAATTACAATCTTTACTTCGTTTGTGACGTTGCCCATTATAACGGGGTACTTTGGAGTTTTTCCACTGTATACAATAATTGCTAATATTGCTATAATTCCGATATTTACGCTTGCGCATATATTCCTTTGCGTGTTTTGTCTTATTGCAGTACCTCTTGAATTTATGTCGTTTTTGTTGGTTGTGCCCCAAGCACTGTTTGAGGTGATTTTCTGGCTTAACTCGCTTTTGGTGTCTCTGCCGCTTGCTCTTATTAAGACTGTAGGATTTGGGTTGTTGGGCTCCATAATATTTTTTATGCTTGCATTTATGACGAGCCGTTTTGTTATGCTTAAAGCCAAAATTAAAGCACTTTGCTGTTGCGCTCTGACTGCTTTTTGTGTTATTATGGTGGTGATAAATAATATTCCCGCCTATGCAAAAACTCCTACACTCGAATTTCACAATCAAGCAACCGCAGGATTTGCTATGCTTGTGGCTTCAGGAGGTGAGTATTATATTGTTGACCCTGATGTGCGCTCGCTCAGGGAAGTTGGCTATAACCTCAAGGACGTAAAAGTAAGCCGTCTAAACGGTATAATATTTAGTTCAAATAATAATTTTGAACCCAACAGAATGACAGATTTTGTTCAGAAGTTTGGAAACCCAACTATATTTGTTGACAGTGATAATGCAGCATTAAATAATTTGGTACTCAGCGGATTTAAGGTGCAGGTTATAGATAATACTAATCAAAGGTTTGGCAATATTGAGTATAGAAACTTTAAGTTGAATTCAACGGTTCTGGCTTTGGAACTGAAAACAAGCGGAAGTACTATTGTTGTGGTGAACAAAAATCTTTCTTCGTCTCAGACAAATACTTTGATAAGTGTTTTGAGTTTTGATATTGATTATTTATATTTTTTGGGATTAGGTGCTAATGCGCCGCCTATTGGAGCTGAAAATATATTAAGTGATATTGATAAAAAGAAGGTATGTGTCATATGAAATTTGAAAATCTGAAACAAAATTTGACAGCCGGCCTAAAGCCTAGTTATTATATAACAGGCGAGGATAGCTTTTTGGTTTATAAGGCGCTGGAGCTCGTTGAAAAGGCCCTCAGTCTCAGTATGCCTGACTTTAATAAGGTTATTTTCAGCGGCGAAGGGTTTAACGCCAAGGACTTTGTGGCGGCGTGTGAGGTTTTGCCTATGGGCGACAATTTCAGGCTTGTGGTGGTCAAGGACTATCAAAGTAAGGACCTTAACGGCGACAAAAAGCTGCTATCGGGTTATTTGAGCAACCCGACCCCTACAACCTGTTTGGTATTTTTTGAAAGCACAGCAGCTTTTAAATCGACGGGCTACGGTCGGGACACTGCGGTTGGGCATAATAAGTTTTATGTGAGCCTGCTTGATAAAACCGAAGTGGTGGAGTGTAACCGTCTGCCAAACGCTATGCTTGAAAAGTGGATAATGGGTACTCTCAAACAGAATGATAAGACCATCAGCAAAGAGGCCTTGATTACCTTGATAGAGTTTTGCAATGGAGCTCTTGGAAAAATTGAAGGAGAGATAAACAAGCTTTCGGCATACGCCGGAGAGAGGCAGGAAATCGTTCAGAGTGATGTTTTAATACTGACGGCGCCAGACATAGAATATGAGATTTTTGCCATAACCGAGGCACTTAGCAAAAAAGACGGCGAAACGGTATATAAGGCGGTTGATAAACTTCTTGAAAACAAAGAGAGTGAGACCCGAATAATAAGTATCATCACAAATCACATGCGCAGGCTGTTTTACAGTGCTGTGTCGGGATATAACGACATGGAACTAAGCCGTATGCTGTCGGTCAAGGAATACGCCATAAAAAAGGCAAGAGAGCAGGGTAAGCTTTTTTCTAAGGTTGCTCTTATGAACATATATAACTTGTGCCTTGAAGTGGAATACTTAATCAAAAGCGGCGGCATGCAACCCACTAATGCATTGAAATACTTGATTGCAAATATTCTTATTAAATAATAGGTTTGGCACAAAAATTAAATAAAACTATACCAGATTGATGGGTTGTTGATTTCATTGTGAGGCGTCCGAGAGGAAACAAAGCAATGACATGCTTATATATACAAGGGATTGCTTCGTATTGAGAAGTTCTCCTTACAATAATGTAAAAATAGAGTGACGATTTAATGATATGTGTTTACAAAAATATCGTCTTTCCCCGCCCTTTGTTTTTGAGGGTGCCGTTTAGCATTAGCACCTGTTTTATGCGGCGGGCTACAAAGGGGCTGCTTTCATAAAATTTGGCGTTTTTAAATATTTGTCTGAGTTCAGTTTGAGCAAAGATATAGTGTGTGCACCCCAGAACTATTGCGTCGCAGAGACTGTATTTTTGGTATTTGTTAATATATCTGACAAGGTGAGAGGACTTGGTTTCAATGAGTGTAGCAAGATGTATGTCTTTTTTTATTGTTAGTTTGACAGCAGGATATCTTGTGTTATAAGGCTCAAAATTAGTATAGTTTTGCTTGAATTTTGTGCCAAAAGCTTTAAGATTGGGTTTTAGGTACTTGCCTGATACATAAGGATAGTGCCGGTATTTTTTTATTATTTTGCTGTGCTTTATGGTGGCTGCTGTGGCAATTACCAAAATATTTTTGTGCCCGAAGTCAAGCGCTTTTTTGATAGCAGGTTCAATACCTACAATGGGAATGTTAAACCGCTCGCGCAAGCTCATTATGCTTGTTGCTGTTGCAGTGTTACACGCGAGAACAATCATTTTGAGAGGGTAGTCACGCATTATCTTCCGGATTGCCTTTGTCACGAGTTTGGTTACTTTGCGTTTGGATTTATTGCCGTATGGAAGATTTTTGGTGTCGGCAAGATACAAAAAATTTTCGTGAGGCAGCATGCTTTGGGTGAGCCTCAAAAGGTGAGTGCCGCCTATTCCGCTGTCGATAAAAAGTATGTAATTGTTCATCTAGTAGTATATGTTGTTTATACCGTGAGATTGCTGCGTCGCTTATTGTAATAATGTTCTTTTTGTATTATTGTTGGGAGCTCAAAGTGCGACAAGATAATCGCACGATTATTTATGATACAACTATGAAAGTGCCGCACTTTGCGTACTTGTAAAGATAATTGCAGTTTTTCTTAAAATTTTTTTAGTAAAACACAACTTTTGCTTGCAAAAAAAAACGGAGTATGCTAGAATATGCAATACTATAGTCGAGTTTGCTCGAACAGAAAAAAGGAGACCATCAAGGTGGCAAATATTAAATCAGCAAAAAAACGTATATCGGTTATTGCAAGAAGAAAACAGGAAAACAGATATGTAAGGTCAACTCTGTCAACCTATATCAAAAAATTTAGGGCACTTGTTGTGTCGGGCAAGTTCGCCGAAGCCGAAAAATCACTGCCCGAAATTGTGGCATACATTTATAGTGCTGCCAGCAAAGGAGTAATCCCTAAGAAAACTGCAAGCCGAAAAGTATCTAGGCTTAATTTATTGCTCCACAAAGCAAAGCACGGTGAGTTGAAAGTTGTTGAAAAGAAGGCTGCAAAGAAGCCTGTGAAAAAGGCATCAGTTCCTGCAGCTTTAAAAGCGGCTCCCAAGGCCGAGGTTAAAACTGCGGCTAAACCCGTTGCTAAAGCTGAAGTGAAAGCAGAAGCTAAACCTGCGGCAAAGAAAGAGGACATTAAAAAGGCACCTGCTAAAGCTGAGAAGCCTGCTGTCAAAACAGTTGCAGCTCCTGCCAAAAAGGAAGCAGTGAAATCAGCACCTAAGACTGAAAAGCCTGCCGTCAAGAAAGAAGCCGCAAAGCCTGCTGATAAAGCTATTAAAGCTTCTGCTAAGGCTGAAAAACCTGCGGCAAAAAAAGAAGTTGCAAAAGCTGAAAAGCCGGCTGCAAAACCTGTTGCTAAAAAAGAGGCTGTTGCAAAAGAGCCCGCAAAAAATGCTGAAGTTAAAAAACAGGTTGCAAAAAAGTAAGTGTAAATTAAAGAAAAAAACACAACTTTCGAGTTGTGTTTTTTCTTGACAATGGCGGTCTAAAAGTATATAATGACTAAGCCTTTATTATGCGGCTATGGCGAAACGGCAGACGCGCTAGATTCAGGGTCTAGTCGGGGTTCCCCGGTGGAGGTTCAAATCCTCTTAGCCGCACCAATTTTTGAAATTATAAGTATATGATTTGAAAAATTAGAGATTTCCTTTATAATGTTTATGGGAGATTTTTTATGCTGATAAAAAGTTTTAATAATATAAAAACACTGAAAGAATCTGGCGGCAAGGAATTTTCTCTTGCCAAAATGTTTAATGCCGGTATCAATGTGCCTGACGGGTTTGTTGTTTTAAGCTCGGCGTTTGATGAATTTTTGAAAGAAAATGGTATTAAAACAAAAGTTGCGCAGCTTATTAAAAATTCAACAGACCAAGACAGTACGTCAAAAGAAATCAATAATAAATAAGTTATAGAAAATATCAATTTTGAGTGGTGAAGATAGTTGAAAATTGTTGACAGAATTTTTTTTGAGGTGCCGGCTGAGCAGCTTAGCATGAGATTGCTTGGAAAGTTTTTGTGCCGCAAGTTTAAAGACGGCTCAGTGTTACGACGGCGCATAACTGAGACGGAGGCTTACGGTGGTTTTGATACTCCTGACACGGCGTGTCATGCATACAAGGGCAAAACAGCACGCAACGCACCTTTGTTTGGTTCGGGCGGCACGCTTTATGTTTTTTTGTGTTACGGAATTTTTAACCTCTTAAATATTATAAGCGGCAGCGAAAATGACCCGCAGGGTGTGCTTATACGCGGAGTTGAAGGGTCTGCCGGCCCCGGCAGAGTAGGGCGGCTGTTTGAAATTTGCCGCTCACTTAGTGGCAAAGATATAATAGACAATGATGAAATCTGGCTTGAGGATGATGGGTTCTGCCCCGAAGCTTCACAAATCATATGCTCAAAAAGAATTGGAATAGAATACGCAAGCGATATAGACAAAAAACGTCTGGCACGGTTTTGTTTGGAGATTTAAAATGGCGGAAATATAAAAAAAGAACAGGCTTATGCCTGTTTTTTTGTTTCAATAAAATTTAATGTTTAATCGGAGTTACCAGCCACTTAATGCAATTGTCTTTTTTGTTTCCGAATATATCGTAGCCTTTTAGAATTTCATTAAGCGGAGCTTTGTGAGTTTGCAAAAATTTCATGTTAATTTTTCCTGCTTTTATCAGGTCTATGAGGCGTGGCAGGTGATTGGAGTTTACAAGGCCCATTTTGATGGTGATGTTTTTGCTCCACAGTTCGTTGAGCTTAAGTGTCTGAGGCTGTTCAAATACTCCTATTATCGAAACTGTTCCGCCGGGTCTTACCGCTTCAATGCAGGCATCATAAGGTATGCTTGCCCCAACAGCTTCAATTGTTACGTCAGCTCCACGCCCTTTTGTAAGTGCGCGAATTTTTTCTACAATATTTTCTTTTGAAGGGTTAATACAAATATCGGCAATTCCTTGCTTTTTGGCTACGTTTAGTCTGGATTCGTTTGTATCAATGGCAATAATCTGAGCCGGTCCCCAAAGTCTTGCCGTGGCCATTGCGCACATTCCTACAGGTCCGCAACCAAATACTGCAACCGTGTCGCCCGGTTGAATGTTTCCGTTTTCGGCGCCGAAATATCCTGTTGAAAGAATGTCACCGATAAAGAGCAAATCTTCTTCTTTAAGACCTTCGGGTATAAGATGTAGGCCTGTATATGCATAGGGGACTCTCACGTATTCGGCCTGACAGCCGTTGATTAAGTTCCCAAAAAGCCAGCTGCCTCCGCGTTCACACTGTGAAAACAAGCCTCTTAAACAATAAAAACATTCGCCGCATTGGGTTATGCAACTTGCAGCAACTTTGTCGCCGACCTTCAGAGTTTTTACAGCATCTCCCAAAGCTACAATTTCGCCGCAAAACTCATGCCCGAGTATTGTTCCGGGTTTGACAGTGGGCACTCCTCCGTGCTGAATATGAATATCCGTTCCGCAAATTGTGGAAAGTGTGGGTCTGACAATTGCGTCATGGGGGTCAATAATTTGTGGGGTCGGAACGTCATCAAGACTGATTTTACCTGGCCCGTGATAAACAAGGGCTTTCATTGTTTTTTGCATAATCATATTTTCACCTACCTTATTATTGCTAAAAATTATATCGTTTAGACAGATTAAAGTCAATTAAATAAAAGAGATTGTCTTATTTTGAAGTAGCGAAGTCGGTATATTGACATATTTGCGTGTCTTGCTGTCAAGCAACAATTTTAAGTGTGGGATTACATCAAGTTTGTAAACAGCTTTGATTTTGACAATTATTTCTAAAAAAATATTGATAATTGTTGTAATTTATGCTAAAATTATTTCTATATGATGGCGTTAGGGCCGCTCGGAGTAGCTTTTTTGAAAGGAAAACATAAATGAAACAAATAACAATCTGGGAAAACGAACCGTTTTTGAGGCAACGCTCAAAAGAAGTGGTATTTCCGGATAAGGATCTTAAAGGCGAAATAGAAATTTTGAAGGACTATTGCTATAACGGCGGTGTCGGTGTTTTTGCTATGGCGGCAGTTCAGCTGGGCATACCAAAGCGGCTGATATTTGTTATGCACGAAGAGGAGGGAACTATTGAAAAACCTCCGCGTGACAACAGAAATGATGTGTATATAAATCCTCAAATTGTTGAGCGTAAGGGTGAAGTAACTTATTGGGAGGCGTGCGCCAGCCTTTGGAATAAGGACGGCGATCTTTTTGCCGGAAAGGTGAGAAGGCCTTATCAGATAAAAATAAAATATCAGGATGAATTTGGCAAAGTTAAAACGCGCACCATGAAGGATTTTGCGGCTGTTATGTTCAGTCATGAATATGATCACCTTGACGGAGTGTTGCACACCGACAAAGCCGAAGAAATTGTCTTTATGAAACGAAGCGAGCTTAGGGGGTTGAGGGGGCAAAGGAGAGAAGCCTTAAGTCAATATATGATTTTTTCAAAAAAGGGTGAGTATAAGCCGCCGGAAATTATGCCTAAATCATATGAAGAGCTAAAGCGTGACTATGAAGACTTGCCAAGTGAAGAGAGGCTGAAGGTTTTAGGAGAGCGTAACGGAGAGGGTGAAAATGAATAGTGTAGCTATGGTATGCAGAGATGAAACAGTTTTGAGAAAAGTATCAGCGCCTTGTGTGTTTGATGAGCAACTTAAAAAAGATATTAAAACGCTTAAGGATTTTTGTAACAGTGAGGATGTATATTCAATATCGGGGGTGCAGCTGGGAATTCTTAAGCGGCTTATATATATCAAAACTACCAGCGCCGCTACAACAAATCAGCTTGATGAAAAAGATGAGGAAAGGCTGTATATAAATCCCGTAATTTTATCGAAACGAGGCAAAACTAAGTATTGGGAGCTATGTGTAAGTTGTGTTGACAAAGACGGTCTGGATTTTGCCAGCCTTAATACACGGCCCTATGAGATTGAGATTATGTATCAAAACGCTTCACAGGAAGTTGTAACTGAAACTTTGACGGGGCTTGCTGCTACCATATTCTGCCATGAATATGACCATCTTAATGGGATTTTGCAGATGGACAATGCCGAAAAGAATATTTCAATGAGGCCGGAAGATAGATGGGAGCTGAGAAAGAGGGAGCCTTATACAATTATTTCTAAAGACTGTGAATGGGAGGAAGTGCTTGAAAGGTGAGGAGAGAAGGATGTTTAGTGTAACAACAACATGCAATGGGGAAAGTCTGCTGAGAAGTGTTTCAAGCCCCTGTGTTTTTGATGAACAGCTCAAAGAGGATATTAAGACGCTCAAGGATTTTTGCGGAAGTTTTGAATTATATTCAATTTCGGCAATACAGCTTGGGATACCTAAAAGGATGATATATATAAAGACCACAAGCTCTACTACCACAAACCAGCTTAATGAAAAAGATGAGGAAAGGCTGTATATAAATCCCATAATTTTATCAAAACGAGGCAAGACTAAATATTGGGAGATATGTGTAAGTTGTGTTGACGAAAACGGTATACGTTATGGCAGCCTTGTAACAAGACCTTATGAGATTGAAATTGAATATCAAAATATGGCAGGTGGGGAGGTACATGAAACGCTCACCGGCCTTGCCGCCACCATTTTTTGTCACGAATATGACCACTTAAACGGCATTTTGCAAATGGACAGAGCCGAAAAGAATATTATGATTGCGTTGGATGACCGATGGAAGCTGCGTAAAGAAGAGCCTTATCAGATAATTTCAAAGGATTGTGAGTGGGAGGAGCCCAACATAAAAGAGTGGCACCCATAAACGGAAAAGAGGATGAAAGATTTCTCTTTTTTATTTTGTTTTTTTGGTATATTTTTTGTGTTTTTAGGCTATAAAAATATAGGGAAGAAAACGACAAAAAAGATTAAAAAAATAATGCATAAATTCATTTGACTTTATATTTTTTTGTGTATATACTGTGCATGAAAATAAAGTTAAGTCGCTATGCTGTGTTGGGTTGTGAGTATGGTGGCTGTGCGGGCGATGCAGTTTATTCTCTAGGTGTGTGTCGACAACTTTTTGTTTAAGCTTATGAAAAAAGTTGCACCGAAACTAAATAAGGGGAGGGGAAAAATCATGGCTTGTGCTACTAAAAAACCTGCAGCAAAACCGGCTGCGAAGCCCGCTGCTAAAAAGAAATAATTAAAGGAGGCCATTGGCCTCCTTTTTTATTTCTTTAATATTATTCGATTGTGACTTTCAGAAAGTCCTAAATATAACTGTCAATTTAATTTAACGGCGTGTTTTTTCATATTTACTTTGCCGTCCGCAAAGGTTATGCCTTCGGCAGTTAGCAGGTCTTTTTGAGCGTTAATCCCGCCAAATGCAAATGCCGGGCTGAGTGAGCCGTCTTTAAACACAACCCTGTGGCAGGGTATCTCTTGCTGCTTGGGGTTTTGATGCAGGGCAAACCCTACAAAGCGGCTGCTGCGGGGACGGCCGATAATAGAAGCCACTGTGCCATAGCTCATAACGCAGCCTTTGGGGATAGACTTTACCACTTCATATATTTGATTGAACATGCCAAGATTATTCATGTGTAAATAATAGCATATATTTGGTTTATTGACAAATGGGCAAAGTCTGTTGTATAATATTTGTGCAAGGAAGATTTTTTAGGGGGGATATATTATGATTTCAGAAAACGGGGGACCATGGAAGACTGACGGAAAGGACGCAGGCAGAGATAAGCTTTGGGCACTTGACGAGAAACAAAACGAAGCGCAGAGAGACGACCTTGGTTTTTTTGTGGAGCTGGGCAAAGAGTATGGGTTTAGCTTTATGACCTTGGAAGCGTTTTGTTCACCGAGGCTGAGCAAGGTTATGTCGGCAATAGACGGATACATACAGCCATACAGCAAACTGAAAAAGGAGCTGTCAAATGGTAAAACAGAAAGTTTTGATGATAGAAAAGAATTTGTGGCGTGGCTTGATTGGGCCAACAAAAGAGATAAAGAACTTAAGAATAAAAGCATGGATGATACCGCAGAAATTCTACAGGAATATTTTGGGAATTTCACCGGCCGCATGCAATATGAGGGTGAGACCTTAGAGGTTGAAAATAAAACTTTTGGGGCTATGCCGTTTGGCAGGTTTAAAAGTCTTAGTGATTATCAATCATATGTAAGAATTATTGACATGGACAAAGCAGCTAAAATAGAGGCAAGAAACAAAAGAGATGCCGAAATAATGGCGGCAATAGGTTTGAAACCGGGGGAAATAGACATATTCAACTTGCCAAAGCAATAAAAAAGACGGATAGCCCGTCTTTTTGGGTAGGTAAGGCTCTACCGCAGGCAGGTTTTTATATTATAACGAACAAGAAATATTAGAATAGAACAAATACTCCTTAAAACTCACAAAAAGTTATTGACTTTGGAGAGTTTTTCACGTATAATAGGAACACTATTTACTTGTTTTTTGGTATATCCATATATACAAATCAAGTATTTATATGGTCCACTAGCTCAGTTGGCGCGACGCGTTAAGCAAACATACCCTTTTGGTATGTTTGTAGCTAAAGCGGGGAGCGAGTGTCTCGAGCGACCGGGAAGAGCACGCAGTGGCTCTACCGTAACAAATACTTATCAAAATTTGTAATCCATTGTTATCAATAAATATAAACATGGTCCACTAGCTCAGTCGGTAGAGCACTTGACTTTTAATCAAGGGGTCCCGGGTTCGAATCCCGGGTGGGCCACCAAACTTGGCTTGTGCCAGGCGATAAATATGAACAGCGGCATATATGCGGATGTGGCGGAACAGGCAGACGCGCCAGACTTAGGATCTGGTTCGAAAGAGTGGGGGTTCAAGTCCTCTCATCCGCACCAGAACTATGGTGTATAAGTCTTAATCTGCTTGGATATTGGCTAAGGAGGGAAAATGTTAATAACAACAACACCGATGGTAGAAGGCAGAAAGATTCAAGAGTATAAAGGACCTGTTTTCTCACAAGCAACACGTGGAATGGGTCTGATAAGGGGAATTGGGGCAGGTTGGAAAACTATGACAGGAGGTCGTTCATCGGGGCAAGAGCAATCCATTGTAGAAGTAAGAAAAATAGCACTTGAAGAGATTACACAGGAGGCAAAAGCACTTGGAGCAAATGCAATAGTTGGACTAAACATTGATGTTGAAATATTGTCAAATGAGGGAACCTGCATAATCTTTTGTAAAACCTTTGGGACAGCTGTTGTTATCGTATAAATTTTTTGATTTTCAAAAATAATCAAAAACGCGAATTATCGTCAGTTAGACCCAATCGTGTTAAATTTGAACACCCTAAAACGCTTTAAGTAGCGTTTTTTGTATCGTTAAATCGGCGTTGGAATGTCTTGTCGTTTGGGCCGCCCTTTTGGCAAATAAGTAAGTTAAATCATTTTTACAATTTATTTAAATATGTTATAATAGCAATGTTTGTTGCTCATACTAACCAATAAACAAAAGGAGAAAATTAATGAAAAAATTAACACAAATTTTGAGCGTGTCAGTTTTGGCCGTTTGCTTATGCTTTGGCTTGGCAGCTTGCGGCAAAACAGTAGCTGTAACAAGTGTAACAATCAGCGGAGAAAGTGCAATTTATGTTGATACTGCAACGACATACACAGCCACAGTTAATCCAAGCAATGCAACCGATAAGACAGTTACTTGGGCGGTGATAGGCGGGACTGCAATAGCAACAATAACAAGTGCAGGTGTGCTTACGGCGACAACAACGGGCACAGTTATAATCACAGCAACGGCTGGAGGTATAACTTCTGAGGAAAAAACAATCACCGTTACAGAATATCAAGAACCAACATTTGAGGAACTGCTTATTGGTGACGCATCAACGGGATGGACAGGAACAGTCGCAGGATTTGCAGATGTAACAATGGAGTTTATAAGTGCAACCGAAGGAAGTATCATATTTGATTATCTTGACTCTGGTCCACAAGGAACAGCTGAATTCGTTTGGTACTATGATAACGAGATTTTAACAGTTGATTTTTCTGAAACAGAGATAGAAAACATTGCCTTCAGCGGTTTTGGAGGTGATATACTCGAATTCACAGAAAATACTTTTGTGCTTGACATGTCACATTCTGGTTGGGGCGAAATAACATTCACAAAAATAAATTCTGCTATTTAAAGTAAAATAAAAACAATATAAACAAAACAAAAAGAGCGGCTTTGGTGAACCGTTCTTTTTATTTTAACAAATATAAGGCTTTTAGATATTTCTTGTTGTGCTTTTTATAAATATATGTTATAATAACAAAGTTGATTTTTCACGATTATTCTTATTATTTTCTGTGATAAAAACAATAATAATAGGAGTAATTATGAATTTTATAGATTTTAATTTAAAGCCGCGGCTTTTGCAGGCTATTCAAAAAGTAGGTTATACTGAGCCTACACACATTCAGCAGAAGTGTTTTGAACCGATTTTTTCCGGACGTGATATTATTGGAAAAAGCCAAACGGGCACAGGCAAGACTGTGGCTTTTTTGTTGCCGCTTTTGCAAAGACTTGAGCCAAATAACGACACGGAAGTTTTGGTTGTTTGTCCGACAAGAGAATTGGCAAATCAAACAGTTGAACAATTAAGGAATATTTTAAAAGATTCGGAGGGTGTTAAATCACTTGCTATTTTTGGCGGTCAGTCAATTGAAAGACAAATATTTGCTCTGAAAAAAGGCTGTCAATTTGTTGTGGGAACACCGGGTAGGATTATGGATCATTTAAGACGCAAGACACTTAAGCTTGGAAACTTGAAAACCATAGTTCTTGACGAGGCTGACGAAATGCTCAATATGGGATTTAAAGAAGACATTGACACAATATTAAAAAGTTGTCCTAAAGAAATTCAGACCTTGCTGTTTTCTGCAACAATGCCGCCGGAAATTTTAAAAATCACAAAGGAATACCAAAAAAATCCTGAAATGATTGAAATAGCAAAGGATGAAACAACGGTAAGCAAAATAAAACAGTATTATATATATAATAAAGAGTTGTCGAAAGAAAAAGTTATTTTAGAACTTGTTAAGGAGTTCAAGCCAAAACTTGGTTTAATTTTTGTAAACACCATTGTAGGAAGCAACAAGCTTAAAAATTGTTTTGAAAAGAACAACATAATGGCTTATGTGTTAAATGGAGATATGCGCCAAAGTGAAAGAACTAAAACAATGCAGGCTTACAAAAGCGGAAAAGAGGCTTTGCTTATTGCTACCGATGTTGCTGCAAGGGGTATTGATGTTAATGATATTGATTATGTATTCAACTTTGATTTGCCGCAAAAGATGGAATATTACGTGCACAGAATCGGAAGAACGGCCCGCGCCGGTAAAAACGGAGTAAGTATTACAATAGTGAATAACACAGCACAAATGCAGAGTATTATGATGCTTGAAAAAAAATTGAATGTTAAAATAGACAAGCTTAATTCTGTTTCGGTTGAACAAAGTATTTATGAAAATAAAGTTTCAAAATCAAAAACAGAGTATGGTATCAAAAAAGAAAAATTGCCAAAAGTCAGGTCACGTGACACACAAAATAAATGGGGTAAAGACAAAAGGCAAACAAAGTTTAAGAGCAAGAATTTTAATGTTTCTAAATCTCGTAAAAAATGAATATCGTAATTATTTAAAATAGTTGTTTTTGTAAATATAGTATGATTTATTGGGATAATTATTTGTGAGCAATTTAGCTATAAAAGAGTTACAGTTATGGTTGAAGAAAAATAGAAATGATATAATATTCCTATTATGAAAAATAGTGGAAGAAAGAAAAAAATTAATAAGTGTGAGGATATCATTAAAATAAAGAGAGGGGGCAGTTTGAGGTGTAATATGTTATAAAACGGGTTTTTAGCCCGTTTTTCTGTATTTTAGATGCCATTTCTAATTCATGCTTGACAGTTGAAGTATTTGTGATATACTTAAACCGTTTAAAGGAGTTTTTTAAATGGAACTTAAAAATTTGGAAATGCAGCACACTGAGCTGTCGGTTGAATATGGGGTAGCCATTCAGACAGCAGAAACGCTGAAGGCCGAACGTTTGGCACTGTCGACAATGCTGGTGCTTTTGCGGGAGACCGAGAGGGTATATAAAGAAAATGATATGGAAACTGTAAGGGATAAGAAAGAAATTAGAGTGTATACTTATGCAGATAATTTTGATTTGGTGGACGGAAGCTTTTTGGTGTCCAACTATGTGGTTGCAGATGGCAGTCAGGCAGGCGGAACTGTGTTTGTCACCAAAAGAGATGAAGTCGAAAGTGAAGTTATGAACAAAAAGAAATGTACGCTCTTGAAGGAAATGTGCAATAGAGTTGGGATAAGCTTTGAATGTTTTACTGAAATGCGGGAAATCAGTGACCATTGTGATGAATCCATACGGAAAGTGCTGTGCTGTGATATGGAGTTTGGCGTGCCTGCAGAGCTGCTTGAAGAAAGCGAAAACTTGGATGTTGACAGTCCTATAATTAAGGTTCTAAATGAGAGCCGTTTGATTCCCCGAGTAATAAGCAGAGAATTTGCAGGTTAAAAAAGTTAATGAAAAATACGGACAATTGTCCGTATTTTTCATGCGCACGGCTTTTGTGTTCTGAATGATAATATTTAGCGGAGCTTATAATGCCTTATTTTTTCCATACAACGACAAAATCTTTTCTTTGGCACATTTTTCTATCTGTTCGGTGGCATAAGCCAGAGATTTTCGTGGGTCAATGTTGTTGGGGTTTTTGGTAATGTGCTCAAGCATTGACATAGTATATATAAGCCGCAGGTCGGTATCACTATTGATTTTGCTGACATTATATTCCTTTACCGCTTGTTTTATAATCTCTGGAAAGACTCCCTGAGCGCCCTCAAGGTTGCCGCCCAACGCTTCAAAACGGTTTATGTATTTGGGATTTACGGTGCTGGCTCCGTGCAAAACAAGGGGAGTATCGGGGAGCTTGTCTTGAATTTTTTGAAGGATATCAAATCTGAGCTTCGGGGGTCCTTCAAACTTATATGCACCGTGGCTTGTGCCTACGGCAACAGCAAGGCTGTCAATTCCTGTTCTCATTACAAAATCAAGTGCCTGATCAGGGTCGGTATAAGCACCTTCACCGGCAGCTACATTTACGTGATCTTCAATACCTACAAGCTTACCGAGCTCCGCTTCAACCTGAATACCGCGTGCGTGTGCATAATCTACCACTTTTTTTGTGAGCTTAATATTTTCTTCATAGGGCTTCGAAGAAGCGTCTATCATAACCGAGTCGCAGCCTATGTCGATTGCCTGAACAATATCCTCAAAACTTCTGCCGTGGTCGAGGTGAAAGCTTATCTGAGCCGCTGTGGTGGCTCGGGTGGCTGCAATCATGCCTTTTAGGTATTCAGGCCCTATAAAACTCATGGCGTCACGGCTGATTGCCAGCATTAGCGGAGCATTGGTTTCTTCGGCCGCTTTAACCAGACCTTTAAGCACTTCAAGGGTGCTGAAATTGAGTGCAAGTATACCGTAGCCACCGTTCATAGCCTTTTTTAACATATCGAGTGTTTTCATATATTTCTCCTTGATTACCTAGTTAGTATATCAAAAATAGTGAAAATAGTTAAGCGAAATTATAGCTTTAGAGTATAATTTTGTCAGTTACTAACGCTCTTCGAAATTATTTTTATATTTTAAACAAAAAAGCATAAAATGCCCCAAAACATTTTTATTTTTTTATATTTTGTATTATACTAAACAAGTATGAAATTGAGTTTTGTTTTTCCGGTGATAAACAAAGAGAATATCTTGAGTTTTTGGGAAGAATTTAAAAGGTCCCGTTTTTTTGGACAGGTTGGTGAATATGAGACCATTTTTGTGGTGAGCAAGACGGATAATAACAGTATAAACGAGCTGTCAGAGGCCACAAAAAAAGACGGGAATATTAAGATAATTGTAATGAATAAGGACTTTGCATATAACAGAGCCTTTAGGGAGGTACTTCCTTTTGTAACCGGCGGCGTTGTGCTTCTGGGCGATGTGGGAATAGAAAACAACGGTGAAATATTTGAGGAAATGCTTAAAGAATACGAAAGCGGAGCGGAAGTTGTTCAGGTAAAGATTAAGCAGAGCGGTTTTGGCGGATTTGTGACACGTTGCGCCGGCGGAGTATATAATTTTTTTGTAAAAATGTTCAGCGAAAATAAGGACATTTTAAATGTTCCGTCGCTTGGCCTCATTGACGGAGTGGTGATAGATATATTTAAGGAACTTCCTTATAAAGCTAATTTTTTACGTAATGCCTATTATCTTGAAGGCGTAGAAATGCGTACACTTTATATTGACAAGGTGCCTGTTTATAAAAATAAGTTCAATTTAAAAACGGGGGGACTTGTGGCAGCCTGTGCGCTGAGTGGGGTAACATTGCTGTGTTTGCTTGCATTGATTTTAATAAATGCTTTGTGGGTGCCTCCTGTATTTTTAAATATTGCATTGTCGCTGGTATTGATTATAAGCTTTTTGTCAATATTTATATCACTTAGCAAGCACGTTTTGGATGTGCGGTGCGACAAAATATGTTTTGATACGCGAATGGTCAGCACCATAAACACCGAAAAAGAGAGGCCTGAGCCTGATATTAAGGTGGCAAAGCCTAGGCGTAAGAGTGCTGTAAAAACAACCAAAGCAAAAACTACAACAAAAAAGTCGGGCAATAAAGTTAATGATAAAATCAAACAAAAAAAATAGATAGAGTAAAAAACAAAAACAGCAGGGACACCCCGTAAAAAAAATAAAAAGGAAGTAAATGATTATGAGTAAAATAAAACTTGGTATTAACGGATTCGGAAGAATAGGAAGACTTGTTTTGAGAATTGCGGCAAACAACCCTAAATTTGAGGTGGTTGCAATAAACGACCCGTTTATTGATTTAGAGTATGCAAAGTATATGTTTATTCACGACACTGTTCACGGCAGATTTGAAGGCGCAGTGGATGTCAAAGACGGCAAGCTTGTTGTTGGCGGAAAAGCAATCGCTATGTTTGGTGTAAAGGAACCCGAAAATATTCCATGGGGAACGGTTGGGGCTGACTATATCGTTGAGGCCAGCGGAGCCTTTACTAAAAAGGACCTTGCTGAGCTTCACCTTAAAGCCGGTGCCCAAAAGGTTATTATAACTGCTCCTGCCAAAGACGGTGTGCCTATGTTTGTTATGGGCGTAAACCACAAAGAATATAAAAAAGACATGAAAGTGGTGAGCAACGCAAGCTGCACTACAAATTGTCTTGCTCCTCTTGCCAAGGTAATTAACGACGAGTTCGGAATTGCTGAAGGGCTTATGACTACCGTTCACTCTATGACTGCTACACAGCTGGTGGTTGACGGACCAAGCCGAAAGGATTGGAGGGGAGGAAGAGCAGCAGCTCACAATATTATTCCGGCTTCAACGGGGGCGGCCAAGGCAGTAACAGAGGTTATTCCGGTGCTGAAGGGCAAGCTCACAGGTATGGCATTTAGAGTGCCTTCGCTTGACGTGAGCGTTGTAGACCTGACCTGTAAGCTTTCTAAACCTACTACTTATGACAAAATTAAGGAAGTGATTAAAAAACACGCTGAGGGTGACATGAAAGGTATTATGAGCTATACCGAAGAGGATGTTGTTTCAAGTGACTTTGTCGGAGACCCGAGCGGTAGCATATTTGACGCAGGAGCCGGCATTATGTTAAATGACACATTCGTAAAGCTTGTTGCGTGGTATGACAATGAATGGGGTTACAGCACTATGGTTGTAAAATTTATTGAATATATGGCCTCAGTAGACGGTAAATAAAAGAAGAAGGGCACATAGCCCTTCTTTTTATCTTATCACTTCACTAAGGCTTCGGCACTTATGGTGTCCGCAGAATCATTCAGTGATATATATACAAAAATCACAATACTTAATCAGCGGTCTGTATGCCATAAACAAAGGTGATAGGCGATATATGTCAAAAGATGGAAGGAATAAAAGTTTGTGCTGCGCCTGAAATTCCTGCTGTCAAGCTGGATGAGACTCTTTGCCCGAGCGTTGGATTTGACAGCATTCCCATATTTGGATTGGCAAATTCAGCAATCATAGGCTTTACTACGCCCTTAAACGCTTTAAAGGTTGTGTCCATTAAGTCTTCCGGCTGGAGCTGGACCATAGGCTGGGCCATTTCGTCCATCGGGTCACCATATAACATGCCAAAGGCTTTATCTTCCTGTGTGTGAAGGGGGACCTCGCTGTTTGTGGCATTTGCAAGAAAGTCGCATACTGCCGGATTTGACACATTGTCAAGGTCTTTTTTGTCGGCAACAGTGCGGCACAGGTCTTCAAAATTACCTTCTACTTTTCCGTAGTTTTTGATAAACTCAGGGTCATTAGCCATTTCGGAAGCTAACTTTCTGAGTGCTTCACATTCAAAACCGTGTTTTTGGTTTAGCTCCACCATCATAGCCATGGTGAAGGTCGCGTTTTCTTTGAGGAAGGTGTCCATATGCTTATAACACTCTATATTTTCGGCTATACAGTTTGTCATGAAACTCGGGTCTGTTTTTAGATTAGCTGACGCTATTTCTAGAACCTCGGGATTACACTTTATTGCTCTTTCCATAAATTCGCGATTTTCTAAAATAGGTGAATCTTCTTTTTCAAGAGTTTTGAGAATGTTTAAATTGCCTTTTTGTATTTCTTCCAAAAGAGCATTTTGTCTTATGTGCTTGCTTAAGTCTCCTACAATTTCAGCGGACACCTCGTTATTTAAAAGTCCGCCTATAACTTGTTTTAGAAGCTTGGGGCTTTCTTTAACTTCTTCATAAAGAGCTTCTACACAGGTTTTAGAAAAGCCTTTAAATTCCTTACAAAGTTTTATTATATCGTTGATTTTGCCGCCTTTTGCAAGCTTTGATATATTCTCTTTTATGTTAATTTTTTTTTGAGTGGATGATACCATATTTTCCTCCCAATAGGTTTTTTGTATAACAACAATATTAAGCGAGCCAGAGAAGATGCAGGCCTTAGTCTTTATTTTGCTTTTTATATATTATATTATAACACGATGGGGGGGGGTGTGTCAATGTCTAATTTGTTTGAGGGTGCTTATGCACTTCTCGCAATGACGGCAGCTTAGTTGCATAATTTTTTATATTCTGTTATAATTAATTAATTATGAGAAAGCCCAAAGAAACTAAACGATGCCCCAGATGCGGGGTGAAAGTGCCAATTGCTCAGGAAAAGTGCCCGCACTGCGGGCTTATTTATGAGCGCTTGAGACTGACAACAAACAAGTCGGCAAAGCTTGCGCTTAAAAGAGGTCATAAGCACAAGGTCATTAACTATGCTGTTTTGCCGCCTGACATAAATTGGCTGCGGTTGTTCTTATATTGTATTTTTTTTGGATATGTTGGAATACACAGGTTTTATGTGGGCAAAATAAAGTCAGGCTTCTTTTTTCTATTTTCGTTTTTGGCAGTGTTTATTGCCAGCCTGATTTTTACGTTGCAGGCTGAGACACTATATAATCTTGCCTATTTTATGACCATGCCCATAGCGTTTAATGCGCTGTTTTGGGTGATGGATATTTTCAGTATACTGTTTAAAAAGTTTAAGGTGCCGGTGTCAATTCCGGAGGATTTTGCTGTTGACGGTGAGTATGGCGGTGTATTGGACTTGGTGAGGGATATAGACAATTCGGTTGACATAAACAAGCGCAAGAAAATAAGAGAACAGGCGCGGAAAGAAGCCCTGAATGATACTCAAACCAAGGACCTTAAAAATCAAGTCTTGGAGCGCAGCAATGAAATTTCTTCCTTAGAAGAGACTCAGGCTGAACCCCAATCGGAGGAAGAAGAGCCTCAGAAAAAGGTGGTTGTGTTTGACCAGCGTACAATCAACAAGGGCAGCAAAAGTAAAAAGAAAAAACATAAAAAGGGTAGGAAATGAAAACCGTTGTCGTTGGTATGAGCGGAGGTGTGGATAGTTCGGTTACGGCCTTGCTTTTGAAACAGCAGGGTTATAATGTTGTCGGTCTTTTTATGAAAAATTGGGAGGAGTGCGACGAAAACGGCGTGTGTACGGCAACTGAAGATTTTGAGGATGTGAAGCGTGTTTGTGCAGCTCTTGATATTCCTTATTATGCGGTGAACTTTGAAAAAGAGTATATGGATAATGTTTTTAAGTATTTTTTGCAGGAGTATAAAAAAGGAAGAACCCCCAACCCCGATGTTTTGTGTAACCGTGAAATAAAATTTGGACCGCTTCTTGACAAGGCTCTTTTGTTGGGTGGCGACAAGCTTGCCACAGGGCATTACGCCAGAGTTGAAGAGAAGGATGGACTGTATTATCTTGGAAGGGCTAGTGACGAAAATAAAGACCAGACATACTTTTTAAATCAGCTGACGCAAAAGCAGCTGAAATATGCAATGTTTCCCGTGGGGGAAATGAACAAAAAAGACTTAAGGGAGTTAGCCCAAAAGCATAATCTTATAACTGCCCGCAAAAAAGACAGCACGGGCATATGTTTTATTGGGGAGCGCAACTTTAAAAAGTTTTTGCTGGAATTTCTTCCTGCAAAGTCCGGGAGGATTTTTGACACTAATGGTGAGGAAGTAGGCACACATGATGGTGTAATGTTTTATACTTTGGGGCAGCGGCGGGGGCTTAATATCGGAGGCCGTGCCGGCGGTAGCGGACGGTGGTTTGTTTATAAAAAGGATGTAAAAAACAATATCTTGTATGTGTCTCAGGGCGACGAGAGTGTGCTGATGAGCCACGGGCTTGTGTCATATGACATAAATTGGATACCCCAAAAGCCTTCTGAAAAAACCTTTGAGTGTTTTGTGAGGCTTAGGCATCGTCAGCCTCTTCAAAAGGCGCAGGTTACTCAAGTTGGAAATGGCGTCAGAGTAATGTTTCATACTCCTCAGAGGGCAGTGACCGAAGGGCAGTATGTGGTGTTTTATGATGAAAAATATTGTCTGGGTGGCGGAATTATAGAGGAAGTGATAATTTAAAAAGTGCCCAATAGACTCAAACCCACATAATATGGTATATGTGGGTTCTTATTTTATTTTGTGTTGCTATCAATTTGGATGTTCTGTTTGCAGCCTTTGCTTATGGAATGAAAGGCATTAGATTATCTGCTTCTAATATTTTGACTATAATTGTTATAGACTGTACCATGCTTGCCATTTCCCTTTTGGTGGGAGGACTTCTTTATAGCGTGGTTGCCGAAAAAATTATGACAATTGTGGGCGCTGTAGTTTTGATTGCTCTCGGTGTTTATAACATAACCATGAGTATTATAAAATGGAAAGTGAAGGAGGATGACAAGACAAGTATTTTTGTGGATGTAACTAATGCCGACAAAGATAAAAACAAGATATTGTCGCTTAAAGAAACGGTTCTTCTTGCAGTCGTGTTGGGCATGGACGCTTTGATGTCGGGGTTTGCTTATGGATTTGGTTTGACTTACAGCCTCATAGCTCTTGTCATAATGTGTGTTCTTTTGGGCATATCGCTGGTTGTGGGCAGCACTCTGGGAATGAGGCTGCACAAAAAAAGTATTGCCGATTTGTCGTGGATAGGCGGGATAATACTTATTTTGATAGCTGTCTGGCGTCTGATAGGGATATAAATGTAGTAAATCATTTACATAAATAAGAAGATTGGATGACAAATTATGTGAGTATATTGTAAAATTTTTAAAATCTGGCAAAAACGATTGCTGAATTTAAGTGTTTTTTGGTATAATATCAATATATGATAAAAAAAATCAGTATAGGAGCATTTATTTTTGTTACAGCGCTAACTCTTGTTTTAGGGTTAGGTTTTTCCGATGCAAAGACTGTCTATGCCGATGACCCCTCCACTGTGACAATAAAGTTTTTTGACAGGGGAGAACTTTTGCCCGTGGTACTCAATGTTTCGGTAGGCACAACGTTGGGTAATCAGGGAATTATTATTCCTGATATTGCGAGTTTCATAACAGAATATGTACCGGGAACGGGGCCTGAGGCGGGGCTTGTTGAAGGGCAGGATTATGAGCATACTCCTCCAAAATGGTATGTCGGAGACAGACCGTTTGACAGCAGTACGATTATATCAAGTGAGCTTATTAGCGGCGGCGAAGTCAGGGTAGATACGCGGTATTTTTATAATCAGTATTGGGTGACCATTATATATGACAACAACAAGCAGCTTAAAAAGCTGGTGACTTATGACGGCACGGTTGAAATAACAGCACCTCCGGGCGGCTTGGTGTTTGGGCAGTATCTGAGTTATAACAATGACGAAACCCAAAACATAACAGGGCCCAGAACCATTATTGTTCACGTTAAAACTTTTGTATGGTATCTTCTTGGTGCGATACTTTTGGTTGCCTTTATGACAGGTATTGCGCTTTTGTGGGTTTTTAAAAAGGAAGATAAGCTGATTAAGAGGGATGAAGTGCTAAGGCAGCGTCTTTTGATTGCGGCCAAAAATCAGGATGCCCGCGTCAGCAAGCTGCAGTCAAAACGCATAGCGAGAGAAGAGGAAGCAGCCCAAAAACTTGTGGAAGAAGCAGAAGCAAAACGCAAAGCCACCGAAAAAATTGACGGCTTTCCGAAAATATAAAAACAAATCGTGAACTGTTCACGATTTGTTTTTTGTTTTAAAAGTGTAAGAATTATTTCCGTTTGCTGATTTTTACGGCAAGGGCTACGGTTGCTCCCACCATAGGGTTATTGCCCATCCCAACAAAACCCATCATATCAACATGAGCGGGCACTGACGAACTTCCTGCAAACTGGGCGTCGCCGTGCATGCGGCCCATGGTGTCAGTCAGGCCATAGCTTGCCGGTCCTGCTGCCACATTGTCGGGGTGCAGGGTTCTTCCCGTTCCGCCGCCTGAGGCCACTGAAAAGTATTTTTTATTATTTTCGGTGCAGTATTTTTTATAAATCCCCGCCACCGGATGAGTAAACCTCACGGGGTTGGTGGAGTTGCCGGTTATGGATACATCTACGCTTTCTTTTTTCATTATTGCAACGCCTTCGTTTACATCAAAGCAGCCGTAGCATTTTATGCTACCTTTTGTGTCGGAAAACTTTTGTTCGCTCTCTGTTACGAGTTGATTTTTTAAAAAGTCAAAGTGAGTTTTAACATAAGTAAATCCGTTCATACGTGAGATTATGAAGGCTGCGTCCTTGCCAAGGCCGTTTAAAATAACTCTTAGCGGCGACTTTCTTGCCATATTGGCGTATTTTGCTATTCCGATTGCGCCCTCTGCTGCAGCAAAGCTTTCGTGTCCTGCAAGAAAGCAGAAGCATTTGGTGTTTTCGTTAAGAAGCATCGCAGCAAGATTTCCATGCCCAATTCCAACCTCACGATTTGCTGCCACTGACCCAGGAGTGCAGAATGCCTGAAGGCCGATGCCGATGGTTTTGGCAATTTCTTCGGCATTTTTGAGGTTTTGTTTTATGGCAATTGCTGAGCCCAGGGTATATGCCCAAAGTGCGTTGTCAAAGGCTATGGGCTGAATTTCTTTTACTGTTTCGTGCGGGTCAATGCCGACGGACTTGCAAATTTCAAGGGCTTCGTCCATGCTTTTTATACCATATTGTTTGAGGCATTTTTCAATGCCCGCTTTTTTGATTGAATATCCGCTAAATTGCATATTACTGCCTCCTTGGGTTTATGACGCTTTTGGCGTCGCTAAACCTTCCATAAGTTTTAGTGCATTGAGCTCTTGCGTCAGTGTCGGCTATACCATCTTCAATCAGCGACATCATTTTGCCGATATTCACATATTCGTATCCTATAATCTGCTTATTTTCGTCCAGCGCAAGTTTGGTGATATAGCCTTCGGTCAGATTTAGATATCGGGTGCCTTTTTGTTTGGTGGCATAAGTGGTGGAGTATTGACTCATTCTGAATTTTCCCAAATCTTCAAGACCAGCACCTATTGGCAGTCCGCCATCGCTGAAAGCTGTTTGGGTGCGCCCGTAAACAAGCTGAGAAAAAATCTCGCGCATAGCTACATTTATGGCGTCACACACAAGGTCGGTGTTGAGAGCCTCCAAAATAGTTTTTCCGGGCAAAACTTCGGTTGCAATTGCGGCCGAGTGGGTCATTCCGCTGCAGCCGATTGTTTCGACCAGCGCTTCTTCGATAATTCCGTCTTTAACATTGAGTGTAAGCTTGCAGGCCCCTTGGTGAGGCGCACAAGTGCCGACCCCGTGGCTGAGGCCCGAAATGTCTTTTATTTCTTTTGCTTGCGTCCATTTACCTTCTTGAGGAATAGGCGACGGACCGTGGCATACGCAATTTTGCAGCGTGCACATTTCACAAATCTCGTGACTGATTTCCATAAAAAATCTCCTTTACTTTGATATTTTAGCATAAATTGATGGTTTTTAAAAATGATTTTGAGATATTGTCAGGGGTGGCGGTTTTGCCGGTGTGCTTTGCACACCGTGACCGCAGCCTTGAGGCCGCGGCCTGCAAAAAAACTTTGTTTTTTTGCGCAAAACCGCACGTTCTAAAGTTCATTTGCGCTTAAGACAGTTTTTTGATATAATAAAATTATGGATACGGTAAAGTTGTTGTTTAAGGAAATAAGTTTTCAGACGGAAAAGCAAAAGAGCAAGTTTATTGCTTTTTCGTTTCATTTCAAAAACAAAGGGCAGCTCAGTGCAATTTTAACCAAGTTAAAACGTAAGCATACAGGAGCAGCGCACATCTGTTATGCTTATAAGTGCTTTGAAAACGCCGATTTTGATACATTTCTGACACCGATGACAAGTTTTGGGGTGCTTAAAAGCTATTTTGACGATGGTGAGCCTTCGGGCACTGCCGGTCAGCCGATTTTACAGTCAATTGAAAATAGCGGTATAAACAATGTTTTGGTTGTAGTTGTGCGATACTTTGGAGGTACAAAACTTGGCACAGCGGGTTTATTTAAGGCTTACGCTGAAGCGGCACAAGGCGTTTTAGAGGATAATTATGTCATTCTGACACTATGCGACGGGTTCATATTGCGGTGCACTTATTCGGGCTATAACGCACTTCAGAAATATGCCGAGCAGCACGAACTCAGGGTGGATGATGCCGAGTTTTTAACGGAGGTGCAACTGTGTTTGTTTATTGAGAAAGAAAAATCAACGGAGCATCTTAAAAACATAAAAGATACAATAACAACTAAATTAGAATTTGTAGGCGAAAGGTATATTTAAGTGTTGTATGTGTGTCATTTAACTAGGGCTTTTAGCGATGAAAATATTTATTTTGTTCATTCGATTACACATATACAACACCTTGTGTGGACAAATGGAGGAAATGTTGGAAATAACAGATTTGACAAAACAGAAAAAGAGTGATGAGCGATTTAATGTGTTTTTAGACGGCAGGTTTTATTGTGCGCTTACGGCCGAAATGATTGTAAAAGAGCAGCTTAAAATCGGCAGTGAGGTTTCAAAAGAGCATATAGACAAGCTGCAGTTTTTAAGCGAAAGACAAACGGCGCTGAACAAGGCCGTAAATTATTTGGGCAGCCGCCTTAAAACACAAAAACAGATGAGGGAATATCTTAAAAGCAAGGGCTATGTTGAGGGTGTTGTCAAGTATGTTTTAGAGAAGCTTATTGAATATGATTTTTTGAATGACGAAAACTTTAGTGAAAGTTTTGTGAGAGTTAAATCAAAAACCTTAGGCAAACGGCGCATTGAGATGGAGCTAAAACAAAAGGGCGTGGATGAGAAACTTGCAAAAGAAAAAACGGAAGATATAACAGGTGAATATGAAGTGGCCGGCACGCTTGCTGAAAAATATCTTAAGAATAAGCCGCGCGACCAAAAAACAGCTCAAAAGTTATATGCTTTTTTGGCTTATCGCGGGTTTATCTCGGGAGATATAAACAGAATTATTAAGGAACAGATTAAAGACATAAAGGAAGAGGTGGAAAAAGATGAGAGTTGGGATTGATTTGATAGAAGTGAAAAGATTTGAAAATATAGCATCAAACAGCGTACGTATGAGCACTCTTTTTGGTGAAAAGGAGATAGCATATTTTGATGGGTATAAAGACCGGGGTGTGCATATTGCAGGATGCTTTGCGGCTAAGGAGGCCGTCGCTAAAGCCTTTAAAACGGGTTTTAACGGGCAGATAACCCCTTTAGACATAGAAATTGTCCATAAAAACAAGGTGCCTTATGTGAATTTAAAGGGCGGCGCCAAACGGTTTTTTGAGGAGCAATGCTTTGGCGGGATTGAAATAAGCATCTCTCACAGCAAGACTGATGCCACGGCTATTTGCATCATATGGTGATTAAAAGAAATGTTTTTGGAGGCAATATGAATTTAGAAGTGTTTTCCTATTTTCAACAATACTTTGACAAAAATGCGACGGTCAAAGTAATTTTTAGTGCGGCGCATGCCGAATATAAAAAAATAATTGTAAAGCCGGTTGAAATAAAAGGCGAAGTTAAATGGCAGGTTGAGAGGCATCTTTCGGATAAAGTCTTTCACACTAATTTATCTTTAAGCCAGCTTTTGTCTGAAATAAAACAAAATATAATTAACAATTATAAACAAATAAATATCGTCAATAAAAATTCTGCCATACAAATTTTGGTTTCAAAAAAAGGAAAGGTTACTGTTAGAGTGTCACAGACGCAAGAGAGAAGTCAAGATTTGGGTCACAATAAATCAAAAAGCTACATTTTTTCAGAGGGTGAGGATATTGCTCCGTTGAGAGATTTGGGAGTTTTTTCACAGGATAATCGTATTATTAAGGCTAAATTTGACAAGTTTAAGCAAATAAACAGGTTTATTGAAATTGTTAATGATGAATTCAAAGCATTTGACCAAGAGCAAATAACTATTATGGATTTTGGCTGCGGCAAATCATACCTTACGTTTTTAGTTTATTATTATTTCAAATATATCAAAAAAATTAAAATTCGTGTATTGGGATATGATTTGAAGCAGGATGTAGTTGATGAGTGTAATAAAATAGCAAAAAAATACGGATACTCTGATTTGTGTTTTTTTAGGGCGGATATTGCAGCACAGGATAAAATAGATTATAAGGTTGATATGATTATAACGCTTCACGCCTGCGATATAGCGACTGATTATGCGCTGTATAATGCTATTAATAATAATGTAAAGTATATTTTTTCTGTTCCTTGCTGTCAGCATGAAATAAATTCACAGATAAAATCATCAGGTGAGTTAAAACTTTTGTTGGGTGACGGTCTAATAAAAGAAAGATTTTCCTCTCTTTTAACAGACGCTATACGGTGTGAAATTCTGCGTCAGGAAGGCTACATGGTGGATGTGATTGAGTTTGTAGATTTCAGTCACTCGCCCAAGAATTTGATGATACGGGCAACCCTTAACAAAAACAAAAAACGAAGTTTTGAAAGTGTTAAGGCCCTGCTCAAACAATTTGGCTGTAAACAAAAATTGTTTGAGCTGGTTGGCGGAAAAGAGGATTAAATTTAAGGAGACGGAAATTTAATTTAAAGGTAAATTGGAATAAAACAGCAAAATCAACAAAAACTAAGAGCGTCAGCTCTTTTTTTGCTATGCAAGGAGAGAAGAGGGTAGTACACATAAGAAATACTTAAAGCTATGTTCCTGCCGTATGGGAACAAAAATGCGTGTAAAAGTTTTTGGAGAGGTAATAATATGAAAGGAAATCTTATATCTCACACTTGTGGTGGGCAGCTACATAATATGAATAAAGCGGAGCAGTTGAATGACCCGCTTTACAAAGAGATGATTTTGGGTATAAACGGCGAGTTTGAGCAGATTGACAACTATGCCTTGTTTGAATATGAAGAATGGCTCGCCAAGTTATGAGGAGTTATGATAAAAAGAGGAGAACTATATTATGCTGATTTAAGCCCTGTGGTGGGCAGTGAGCAGGGTGGCATGCGCCCGATTTTGATTGTGCAGAATGATATAGGAAATAAATACAGCCCAACGGTGATTGCGGCTGCAATAACCAGCAAGCTTGATAAGGCTAAGCTTCCGACACACATTGAGTTGAGCAGCAGGGAATATGGACTTGAACAAGATTCGGTGATACTTTTGGAGCAAATCCGCACGCTTGACAAGCGCAGGCTGGCCCGCAGAATAGGGGAGCTTAGCGAATACAAAATGGCACAGGTTGAGAGGGCGATGCTAATTAGTTTGGGAATTGGCGGTGATGCATATGTATCGTTTCGCTAAGGCTTCGAATTTGCAGGTGATTGAAGTAAAGTATTAAACTATTTGCAGATAATATACATCACCGTCCAAAAGAAAGGGAAGGAAAAGGCGGAGGCCTGAGGCCTCTTTTCGTTTAAAGACAAATATTGACAGTAAGATTTATTAGTGATATAATTTGGTCAGAGCAATTAAGCGTAACCATTTGACTAAACTCCGCTTTCGTTGTAAAATAGAAACATGAGTAAGTTGCTTAATCCGGGCTTTAGTTTTTTCGGCCTGTGGGAAATTAAATGGTATGGCGTTATTATTGCTTGCGGAATGCTTGCAGGAATTATAACCGCGCTTATTACCGCTAAAAAGAAAAACTATAGAGACAACCTTGTGCTTGATTTGGCTCTGGTTATTCTGCCATGTGCAATCGTAGGTGCAAGACTGTATTATGTTGCTTTCTATGGCGTGGGCAGTTTTGCTGAGGTTTTTGAAATTTGGAACGGCGGCATGGCAATTTATGGAGGCGTAATAGGCGGACTTATTGGCATCATTGTGTATTGCCTCATAAGAAAGTTTTCAATTCTGGAAGTGTGCGACCTTGTGGCTCCGCCTCTTATTTTGGGTCAGGCTATAGGGCGTTGGGGAAACTATATGAACCAAGAAGCCTACGGCTCGCTCATAACCAACCCCGATCAATGGTATTTTCCGTTTGGAGTATATATTGAGCGGACAAATTTCACCGACATAGCATGGCAGGAAGTGCAAAATAACTTAGGCTTGTTTGGTGGGGCAACCCCCGACGGTGCGTGGTTTATGGCAACATTCTTCTATGAAAGCATGTGTAGTTTTGTGATATTTGTGGGGCTCATACTTCTCACCAGATTTGTAAATATCAGAGGCATTGTGACAGGGGCATATTTGGTGCTTTACGGAATAGTCCGGTCAATACTTGAAGGCTTTAGGGCCGACCCGCTTATGATAGGCGATACCATAAGGGTTTCGCAGGTGCTAAGCATAATCATAATTGTTATAGGGCTTGGAATTATAGGATGGCAGCTTTATAAGTACTTTGACCGTAAAAAGAAGGGAATATTGCAGCCAATAAGTACGCTTTTAAAAAAGCCTAAAAATGCAGCAGTTGCAGCCGGTATAATACAAACAGTTGAAGCAGAACTTGAAGAAGCTAAAATTGAAAGAGCTGCAAATGAAGCATCAAAACCCAACATAAAGGTAGACAACCCCAAAAAAGAAACAAAAGCAAAAACAGAGAAGGTTGCACAAACAACAAATACAGAACAAAAACTTAAAACCGGAAAAACCAGTCGAAAACCCCCATCTGAGAAGGAGAAAAATGATGATTGATTTTACTATTTCTAAAAATGGATATGATGTTGTCCAAGTTGACAACTATTTAGTTAAGCTTAAGGCGAGCTATGAAAATCAATTACAGGAGCAAAAAGATAGGATTTTTGACCAGAAGCGTATTATTGAACAGCTAAGCCAATCTAGCGAGGGTGAGCTTATGGCGCAGCTTTTAAAAAGCGTTGAAAGAGCGCGACAGATAGAGATAAGTAGCCAAAATATATATGAACTTGAAACCAAGAGGCTTCAACTCTTTTATTCAAAGATGGAGAGCGTGGTTGAAGAGATAACTACCAATCAGGACTGCCGTGAAATAAAGCGCAGACTGACAGCTTTGATAAATGAGTTTAAAGAAGTTTTGAATGAAAATATAACCATACAGAAAAAAGCAGTGTCTGACATGGAGCATGTTGACCCCGTTCAGCGTCTGCTTTCAAAAATGTCAAGTACAAACGTAAAACTTCGTGAATTTGTGCCGACAACCGCTGGGGCAGCCAAAAAGGAGCGTTTAACATCGACCATAGTAGAAAACACCGCCTCTGCTGCTATGAGGCGTCAGGTTGAAGAAAACAAAGAAAAATCAAATACTCAAAAGAGCACAAGGAAAGAAGAAACCAAACAAACAAGCAGCCAGCAGACACAAACTTCTGCCAGAGTGTACAAAGAAGATATAAAACAGAGCGGCCTTGAAATTAAAGACCGAAAACAGGAAGCTTTAAAGCAGGAAAGTGTAAAAACTCAGCAAGGCACGCAGGAGAACAAAGACATTATCATCACCAAAACCGGAGTTATAAGAGAAAGGCTTAAGGGCGTTGAGGTAGGGAGTGCCGTTGTTTCTGAAAAAATGAGTGCAACTGTTGTCAAAAATGCTGAAAATAAAGACGAGGTTGTGGTTGACACAACTGTTGAAACCTACCGAAAGTCACTTCATGACGATGAGCAGCACATAGACAGCACTAAAATGGTTACTACTTATGGCAGAGCGTCAGCTGATGTTGACGGCATGAGTGTTGGATATAAACCCAAAACCACCGTTGAAACAAATACCTTCAGTAGCTCATCCAGCCTGTCGCTGTCAGAAACCCCCAAAGAGATTTCTGTTGACAAAACTGTTGCCACAAAGGTTAACGACGGTCCGGTTGAGATAGAATCGCGCAGCGCGCACTATGACAAAAAGAGCGGTGCACACAGTGCTGTGAGCCACAGTACTATAAAACCTCTTATAAATACTACTACGATAGTGACAGAACCTACTGAAAGCACAACGAAAAAAACCGTTAAAACCGAGCAGGAAACCATAAGGAAGCTGGGAAGCCTTCTTGAAGATGACAAGGTTAGCGGCACTAACTTTGAAAGCATTATGTTTAAAAAGTCAGACCAAAAAGTGAAGAACTCGGTAATAGGCGCAAAGCTTACATATCCTACGCCAAATGAAAGCGGGTTTGACCTTAAAGAAGCGGTTAACCCCAAAGATGACCTTGAAGAAATTATGAGAGCCTTTGACTTTTATGATGAGGATACCACCAAAGGCAAAAAGAAAAAGTAATAAATCATTAAAAAACAAGACATAAAGGTCTTGTTTTTTTGATGCTGTAAGAATACTTGTAATGATGATTTTTTTTGTCATTAAAGGAGTGACAGCTTGATGCGGAAATCTCATGGCGGGCAGTATATAAAAAAAGAGCAAAAAGACTTGCTCAAATTTATAAAAGATTTGCAACGGTATAGCCTAAATACAGCTCTGAAAATTCTTCCGGTTTTTCTGATTCATAATAGTCCTTATAAAGCATATTAAAGTAGCTGTTAAACTCGTTTTTGGCAGAGGCTGTTTCGGTATATTTCAGTTCTTCCTTAAAGTCTTGCATAAGAAGTGACATGTCTTCTCTGATTTTGTCGTTGTCTTTACCGGTTTTTTCTTGCAGTGCCATAATATGCAGCATCTTTAGGAATATTGTAGCAACATTGTTTGCATTTGAGTCGTTTATAAGCGGTTTTACGCAGGCTTTGGCGTAGGTTTTTATCAGGTTAACTTTGATAGTTTCCTGCAAGATGCTTTCGTTTTTTTGCCGCTGTTTTATGCTGAGTGTAGGACTATAGCAGTTTTGATATTCCTGAGTGTTTATATACAATTTTTTAATTGTTTTTCCAAGATATTCATAAAAATCAAGCCGGGTGTAGGGTGTTTTCTTTTTGAGAGAGGGAAGAATTTCTTTTCGCACAAACAGCTGTATGTTTTCGCTTATTGCTTTGATAAACAATATTCGCTGTGTTTCGGTTTCTTGTGTCAGAACTTGATTGCGGTGAACCTCTTCATTTTGATGTGCCTGCCGCGCCTGCTCACGCACACGCGCCAGCTCGTTTGTAACAGGTCTGAATTCGTTTTTCTCAAGAGCAGTAAAGAAATATAAGTAACCCATGGGAAAGAGGTGCTTTATCCGGTTTTTATAAAGGGTATAGCGCTCTTTGTTATATCCGCCAAACGGTTTCATTTCTGACACCACTCTATAAAGCTGTTCAAGCGCCAGCTTAAACTGTTCTTCATTTTCGCGGTTACGGTTGGGCCAAAAGTCGGGATAATTTTGAAGATCATAATATTCATGCTCAAAACTGTCGTGATCATATGTAAATTCGTGGTTTTTGCAAGAGATTATTTTTATTATACGCTTATTTTTTTTATTTCGATAAATCGCACCGATAGGTCTTCTTATACTAGAGCGGTTTGAAATTTCTAATGGTTCGGGTATGACGAGGTAGGCAAGAACGTAACCTATGCCGTGTTTTTTTAGCACAGGCGGGCATATAATTATTTTTTTGCTGGGGCTTAGTTCTGCAAAATGCTTAGCAAAAGTACTTTCCATGTGCAGAATGTCGCTGTATTTATACATAGTGTACATTTTCTCGCCCTCCTTTTGTGAATAGTTAATTTTAGCACAAATTTTAAGTTCTGTAAAGCCCCAAGGTGCCAAAACCTTAACCTAAACCAAACTTTGAGCATATCTTAATTACGAAGCAGTTTTTTGAGTTTGAAAAAGGGGTGAGATATGTGCGGTATAATAGGCGTTCTGTCACAGGAGGGCGTTCAGAAAAAGATACTTAAGGGTCTGCGGCTGCTTGATTACCGCGGATATGACTCTGCAGGTATAGCAGTGCTGAGCGGGGGCAGAATTGTTGTAAATAAACATATAGGTACCATAGATAAGCTTGAAGGCTCTATTAAGGACTTTGTTTGTTCGGGCTGTGGGATAGGTCACACAAGATGGGCTACGCACGGAGCTCCTAGTGTGCGCAATTGTCATCCGCATTTGTCTTGTGACAAAAGCTGGGCGGTTGTGCATAATGGAATTATTGAGAACTATCAGGAGCTAAAAAAACACTTGAAAAAGCAGGGCATAACTCTTAATTCAAACACTGACAGTGAGGTTATTCCAAATCTTTTACAGCTGAAAAAAGAGGTTAGTATAGGGACTCTTATAGAGGTTTGCACCAAACTTAAGGGGTCATATGCGCTTGCGTGCATAAATAAAGAACATCCGGATGAGCTATTTTTAGCCAAGCTTAACAGCCCGCTGTTTGTGGCTGTGTGCGGCGGTGATATTTTAGTCAGCAGCGACACAACTCCGTTTATGGGTAAAACTACGGGCTTTTATCACATGCATAACGGTGAGTTTGCTCATGTTAGGGGTGAAAATATCACTTTTTATAACCGGAACGGCAAAATAATCTTTAAGGAAATTAAGCCGCTTGAAGTCATAGACAAGAGTGCCGATAAAGATAAATATTCACACTTTATGATAAAAGAGATTTTTGAGGTTCCGCATTTACTTAAGGTTGTGGCAAGATTTTATTTGAGCAACAAGGAACTGATATATGACTTTAAGAATCTTTTTGAAAAGGCTCAGAATATTTTTCTTATTGGGTGCGGAACGGCCTATCACGCGGGCTTAATGGCCGAACAGTACTTTAAAAAATATACTGATAAAAATATCTATACTGCTGTGGCGAGCGAGTTTGTTTATAGTAACACTAAGATAAATAAGGGTGATGTTTGCATATTTATCAGCCAGAGCGGTGAGACGGCAGACACTATAGCGGTGCAGGGTGTATGTCAGCAGCGCGGCGGTGTTTGTGTGGCGCTTACAAACAATCTCAACAGTCATTTGGCCTATCTGTGTGATTATGTTTGGCCGGTTCTGGCGGGAGCGGAAATTGCGGTAGCCTCAACCAAGGCATATAGCTGCCAATGTATGGCGTTGATGATACTCAGTTTGCTTGCGGGCGGAAAGAGTATAACTATGCCACAGGTATCTAAGCTTGCCATTCAGCTTCAGAATATAAATATTTTAGAATTAAAAACGCTGGTTAAGACAATAAACAAGGCGGGCACAATATTTTTTGTGGGGAGAGGCCTTGACTTTGTAACGGCATTGGAAGGCGCTCTTAAGCTTAAGGAGATAAGTTACATAAATTGCTGGGGCATAAGCAGCGGCGAACTTAAACATGGTACGCTTGCGCTGGTTGACAGTAATTCGGTGGTTTTTAATATAATCACTCAAAAAGAGACTAAGCAAAAAAGTATCAATGCGATATATGAGCTTAAGGCGCGGGGTGCTAAGGTTGTTGTAATAAGCCATTTTGAGGATATACGTCAGATTTGTGGAGTTGGGGACGTATTTATAAAACTTCAGCCCGTAAACCAAATATTTTATCCGCTTTTGAGTATTGCACCTCTTCAGTTGTTGTCATACTTTGTGTCGGTGAGCAAGGGGATTAATCCCGACAAACCCCGTAATTTGGCTAAGTCGGTTACGGTAGAATAAAGGAAGATGTCCATAGATTTTTTTCGAAATTTAGTTGTTTGGCAAAAGCGTCAGGCGTTTTGCTGCAAATCTGCCGTTTCTATTGACAAAACCGCTGCAAAATTATATAATCCTAAGACTAGGAGAAAAATAATGGAAAACCAAGTTAATGTAGGCAGTGAGATTGAAGTAAGAACGACAAAAATAAAGGAACTCAAGGAGCAGGGCATAAACCCTTATGCCCCAAAGTTTGAACCGACTGTGTCAATAAAAGAAGCACGTGAGAGTGAGGACGGCAAAAAAGTGAAAGTAGCCGGACGTATTGTTTCGCGCAGAATTATGGGTAAGCTCAGCTTTATGCAAATTCAGGATGTTTTTGCAAAAGTTCAGATAAGCGTGGGCAGAAATGAAATCAGCGAGCAGGATTTTGATTTCTATAAAAAAATGATAGACATTGGTGACCATATCGGCATTGAAGGTGAAGTTTATACCACTCACACCGGTGAAAAGACAGTACGTGCACTGAAATTTCAGTTGCTTTCAAAGGCTATGCGGCCTTTGCCTGAAAAATTCCATGGGCTGACCGATTCTGACATACGTTACCGTCAAAGATATCTTGACCTTATAAGCAACGAAAACACACGTAAGGTGCTGCTAGGGCGCACCAGATTTTTGTCTTATCTTCGAAGATTTTTGACAGATGAAAACTTTATTGAGGTGGAGACTCCAATTTTACAAAGTGCTGTTTGTGGCGCTGCTGCAAAGCCGTTTTATACTAAGCATAACGCTCTTGACAAGGTTTGCAATCTCCGTATCGCGCCTGAGGTATATTTAAAGCAAGTAATTGCGGGCGGCTTTAACCGCGTGTTTGAGGTAGCAAAGGTGTTCAGAAACGAGGGTATGGACACTCAGCACCTGCAGGAATTTACTATGTGTGAGTGGTACGCGGCTTACTTCAATTTTGAAGACAACATTGAACTGTTTACAAGATTTGTTCAGGGCTTTATTAAAGAAGAGTTTGGTGATCTTAAGATACCTTATCATGGGCAGATTTTGGATTTCAGCGGTAAAAAAATCAGAAAAATAGACTATACCGCCGAAGTAAACAAAACTTGCGGATTTGATGTATTAGAAGTCAGTTCCCGCGACGAATTGGTTAAGAAGCTCATAGCAAACAAGGTTCTGGATAAGTCTGAGTTTGTTCCTATTAAAACAATGGGCGGAGTTATTGACCTTGTTTACAAGCGTAAAATCAGACCGTCAATCTTTCAGCCGGCGTTTTTGTATAACTATCCTACCTGTCTTGTGCCGCTGGCGCGTGAAAACGATGAAGACCACAGACGTATTGAAATGTTTCAGTTTCTGGTTGACGGAATTGAACTCTGCAAGGCTTATAGCGAGCTTGTAGACCCTGTTTTGCAGCGCGAGAAGCTTGAAGACCAGGCAAAGCATAGGGCAGAGGGTGATGATGAGGCGCAGGACCTTGACGAGGACTTTTTGCTTGCTATGGAACACGGTATGCCCCCTATAAGCGGCCTTGGCATAGGTATTGACCGCTTTGTTCAGGTGGTTTATGACCAGGAAAGTATTCGCGATACTGTATTATTCCCATTGATGAAGTAAAGGAAAACTAATCGGATTTGAGGTAAAAGCAAATCCGATTTTTCTTTTAAATCGTTGGTTATTATAGTTGGAAAGTGATATAATTTGAATGGGAGAAAAAGATATGAATGTCAGAATTCAGATTGCCGGCATCAGAACGCTTGAGGATGCGATGGAGTGTGTCAAAAACGGGGTTGATTCTATAGGCCTTTTGGTGGGGCAGTCGCACACAAGCAAGGATTTTATCTCCAAGCAAACCGCTCGTGATATAGTAACGGCCCTGCCGCCCTATCAAGTTTCAACACTTATAACTCATGTTGAAAAGGCAGACGAAATTGTTAATCTGGTTAGGTTTATCGGTGTCGGCTGTGTGCAGCTGCACAGTTATATTAAGGAAAGCGAGGTTCAAAAAATACGTAAGACCTTGCCAAATACAAAGATTATAAGACTCATACATGTGCAGGGGGGGGGGTATACTGATTACTCACAGATGAAGCTGGCTGATGCATATTTTACGGATAGCATCAACACTGAAACAGGTCAGGTCGGAGGAACGGGACTTGTGCATGATTTTGAGCAGGATAAGAAAATAAGAGAAACTATAATCAAGCCGCTGATAATTGCGGGCGGGCTTAACTCAAAGAATGTAGCAGAGATTATAAAACTGGTAAAGCCTTATGGAGTGGATACAAACTCCGGCTGCAAAGGAAAAAACGGCAGAATGGATTATAAACGCCTTAAAGAATTTTGCGACGCTGTGAGAAGTGTAAGGTAAAAACTGTAAAAACAATGGACAAATTATTAAAAAAGTTTTAAACTAGAGGTGTTTTAGACAATATTATATATTAGGAGAAAAAGATTATGAAATTTTTTATTGATTCAGCCAACGTTGAAGAGGTTAAGAAGGCAAACGACATGGGCGTGATATGCGGTGTTACAACCAATCCGTCGCTTATAGCTAAAGAGGGCAGGGATTTTGTGCAAGTAGTAAAAGAAATTGCAAGCATAGTAGACGGCCCTATAAGCGGAGAGGTTAAGGCTACTACTGTTGCGGCCGAAGATATGATAAAAGAAGCCTGCGTTATTGCCAAAATCCACCCAAACATGGTGGTAAAAATCCCTATGACGGTAGAAGGGCTTAAGGCGGTGAAGGTGCTTTCGAAAGAAGGTATTAAAACAAATGTTACGCTGATTTTTTCGGCCAATCAGGCACTGCTTGCGGCACGTGCAGGGGCCACCTATGTTTCGCCGTTTTTAGGCAGACTCGATGATATTTCTACGCCCGGCATAGAGCTTATCAGAACAATTGCTGAGATATTTCAAGTACATGACCTTGACTGTGAGATAATTTCTGCCAGCATCCGAAATCCTATTCACATAACAGACTGCGCTTTGGCAGGTTCTCATATCGCAACTATTCCGTATTCTGTTTTGGAACAATGCACAAAGCATCCGCTAACTGACATAGGCATAGAGAAATTTAAGGTTGACTACCAGAAGGTGTTTGGAAAGTAAGCCTCAACCTCCCTCTTATTTGATTTATTAAAAAAGAGCCTGACACTGTGCTCAGGCTCTTCTTTATATAAATTAATAGTTGTTTAAGAGATAAAAATTTGTAAAAAATTATTGACAAACGCCCTGCAATTTGGTATCATGACCATACTTCCATATATTCCTCGATAGCTCAATGGTAGAGCACCCGGCTGTTAACCGGTAGGTTGTAGGTTCGAGTCCTACTCGGGGAGCCAAGCGGATTATCCCTAATGCAAAGCATTGGGGATTTTTTGACTTTAGTTGAAGGAAATGATATTATATGGATAGGAGAAAATTATGGATAAGCTGCTATTTTCAAAAATTAACAGTTATATAGATACTAATTTTGAAAGCCAAGCGATTTTGTTTGAAATGGCTAAGTGTTACAGTTGTGCAGAAGATGAATATAAGCCTTTATACAGCAAACAAGAGGAAAAAAGCATATCTTTTAAAAGAGCATGCGCTAAAGAAGTTTATGACTATGAAAGAATCCCGATTGTGCTTGAAGATACTTTCAGTCAAAAGCTGCTTAGCCTTATTGATAAAGCAGGGCTTTCTGACCCTGATGTTTATAAACGTGCAGGTATTGACCGCAAGCTGTTTTCTAAGATACGCAGCAATAAGGATTATAAACCCAGCAAAAGCACAGCCATTGCACTTGCCTTAGGTTTAAAGCTTGGACTTGATGATACGTTGGATTTGTTGAAGTCGGCAGGCTTTGCCTTGAGCAGCAGCAGTAAGTTTGACCTTATTATTAAATATTTTATTGAGCATAAGATGTTTGATATTTTTCAGATAAATGAAGCCTTGCACGAATTTGGTGAGCCTGTTTTAAGTTTTTAAATGTCGCCTTATAGGCGACCTTTTATTTTCTTAGAAATGGTATTCTTTTGTGTATTCAAAAGGAGGATACTATTATGCAAAGAAAAATTAAAATTGAAACGGAAAAAGAAAAAAGGGTGTCTGCAAAAAACAAGGCAGGGTACACAGAGTTGGTATTTATTCTGGACAGAAGCGGTTCGATGGCGGGACTTGAAACTGATACGATAGGCGGTTATAATAACCTGTTGAAAGAGCAGCGTTCAGGTAGCGGCGAGGTTAAGGTTACAACTGTGTTGTTTGATGATAAGTATGAGCTTCTGCACCAAAGTGAAAGTATTAATAGTGTTAAACCGATAACAAAAAAGGAGTATTTTGCCCGAGGGAGCACAGCTCTTCTTGATGCTGTAGGCAGAACTATTGTTGATAAGCGTACTGCCGTTGACCTAGCAGAAACAAAACCGAAAAAAGTGTTGTTTGTTATTATTACAGACGGATTTGAAAACGCCAGCCGTGAGTATAATATAATAAAAGTGAAAGAACTTATTGAAGCTCAAAAGAAATGCGGAAATTGGGAGTTTATGTTTCTTGGTGCAAACATTGATGCTGTTGCTACAGCAAAAACTTATGGCATAGACGAAAACTGTGCAGTGTGTTATGAGTGCGACAGCCAAGGGCTCAAAACCAGCTATAAAGCAATGTCGAAAGCAATCAGGTGTTATGCAGAAGAAGGAAAGATTAAAGAAAGCTGGCAGGAAGAAATTATGGCAGATTATGAAAACAGAAAGAAATAACAAAAAACCGCAAGCGCGGTTAATTGTATTTGATTTTAATATTGCGGATGTTTTGTTTGAAACGAAGGGTGTTGAATGTGAAAGCTGCCCAAACAACTGTGAAATTGTATGCGTGTTTAAAAATAAACAGTTGATTGATATGTGGGGCAATAAATGCGACAGGGGTGCTGCTGCAGTAAGTCAAATGGCAAACAAAGACTAACGAATAGACTAATAAAATAAAAAAATGCCGCCAACGCGGTATTTTTCTTTTGTAAAATCAAATAAATCTAAAAATACTATTCCTCAATTTTGACAGCAGAAAAATTAATTATTTCCCATTTTGTATTTTTATGTATTCCGCCGCCATCGCCAAATTGGATAGTGATAGATAGAGTGCAGGTTCCATTTGGTTCAAGTATTTGAGCTGTCGCATAGCCTAAATCCGTGAAAGCAGTATTGTCGGGGAAATGATTATAGGATAGGCGTGCAGTAGCCGTTGTTTCATATTTGTCAGCGGTGGGGTTTTTAACAACAACGGTTACGACAGCATGTTTTTCAAAATATTGGATACTCTTGTTTTCAATGTAAGGGGATGTGTAGGTTGGGCTTTGTTTACATGCAGAAAGTGATAGCATTAAAAATGCAACCATGATAACGGAAAGTGATGCAACAAATAATTTTCTTTTCATAGTGTTACTCCTTTTTTATGCCCGTCTTAATGTATGTGTTATTTTGGAGCTGTTACCGGGATTCGAACCCGGGACCTCCGCCTTACCAAGGCGGTGCTCTACCAACTGAGCCATAACAGCGCGTCTCCACCTGCACTTATAGCAAATTGCTGATGCAATTTTGCTGTTTACGTTTGGCGGTTACTTTTTCCCACAATCATTTCATGATTGCAGGAACCTTTTTGTTTTTGACAGTATCAGTAGCATATCAAAAATATGGTCAAAAGTCAATGAAAATATAAAAATAATAACTCATAAGATAAACACTGCCGGCATAGACATATAACATGAAAAAGATTTTTGGTGTTGCGGGTGTGTTGACCATTGTGGGATTTATTGTAGTGCTTATGGCAGCATGCAGCTCGAGCTTTGGCACTATTGCCGAGCGGGGAATCAGCGAGTATCGCAAAAACTTGTTTGTGGCTATAAACGATGATTTGGGCGTGTCTTTTGTGAGCGGCAAGCGCGAGAACCCCTATAAATATGATGGAAAGTGTAAGGAATTAGTGGAATTTGGTGTGCTTACAGTAAAATTCCATGAACCATTTGTGGGAGTTAATCCAAGTTTCACGCTTTATATCGACAGCTTTCAGTATAACGGGCAGCTGGATTTTAACCCATTTGACGGCACATATGTTGCAGATATCGAAAAAGAGTTTAGCGATGACATAGACATAAGTTTGAGACTTCACGCAGGAGGGGAGGACTATGATATGGCTCTGAGCTGTGTTTCAAAGGATTTTGGGATAGATTATAAGCAGGCGTTTAATGTGGCAATTCATGCTATGCAGACCTATATTGAGCCGCATATAAAGAGCGGAGTGCTTGAAGGTGAAATTTTCATTAAGTTTGTAGGTGACAACACTATGCAGCTTGATACGATATATTATTATGTGTATTTCGTGCCCAAAGAGGGTGACAGTGCGGCGTGTCTGATAGATATTGAAGGCAATATAATTGAAGCAGGGTAAATGGCCCTGCTTTTCTTTTTTGCCGCTTTGCTTTTTGTGAAAGAGAATAAGGTTTTGTGCTTTCTATTTATTTGACAAAAGCTTTTAAATTTAATATAATAATATTATCCATAACGAGCGTGTGAGGGATAAGCCCCTGCGACCACGCACCAACCTAAAGGATGTATTTTGTTTGTCTGATGCATGGAAAGGTGGTAAAGGCTTAACGATGGGTAGTATTTGATAGTGAAAATCAAAAGCTCGTCGTTGTGACGGGCTTTTTTGAGGATACAAAGGAGAATGATATGAAAATCTTGACAAGCGAAAGCGTGAATATCGGGCATCCCGACAAAACCTGCGACACTATTGCAGACAGTTTTTTGGACGAGGCCTTACGTCAGGACCCCAATGCTCAGATGGCGGTGGAGTGTGCCATAAAGGACGATTTGCTCATGATTTATGGGGAGGCCACCACAACAGCCGATATTGATTATGACAAGATTGCGGCTGCAGTTCTTCGGGAAATCGGTTATAAAAATGAGTTCCGCATAATTAAACAGATAAGCCGGCAGAGCCCTGACATCAATCAGGCGGTGGTAAAAAAAGAGCTTTGTGCTGGGGATCAGGGAATTATGTACGGTTATGCTACAAACGAGACAAAAGAGTATATGCCGCTACCCATTATTCTTGCTCACAAGCTGATGAAAAGATATGAACAGTTCCGAAGAAAACGCGCGGACTTTTTTGCGGATGCTAAAAGTCAGGTAAGCGTGGAGTATGACGACAGCGACAGACCGCGACGTATTCACACTGTTTTGGTGTCAGTTAGCCACAGTGATATTCTTAGCTTGTCACAGGTGCAGGAAAGCATAATCAGCGGCGTAATTACACCTGTTTTGAAGGAATATAAAACTCTTGTTGATAAACATGTTAAATTTATTATCAACCCTAGCGGAAAGTTTACTGTTTGGGGAAGCTTTAGTGACAGCGGCTGTGTGGGGCGCAAGATTGTAGTTGACACCTACGGCGGCATAGGCCGCGTTGGCGGGGGATGCTTCAGTAGCAAAAATGCTACCAAGGTTGACCGTAGCGGAACATATTATGCGCGTTTTGTTGCCAAAAACATTGTAGCGCGTGGGCTTGCTGACAAGTGTGAAATTCAGGTGTCATACGGCATCGGTATGGCCGAGCCCATTTCAATCAATATTGAAACCTTTGGCACCAATCACAAGTCTATTGGTGAAATTGAGGAGTTTGTAAAAAGAAATTTCAGTTTTAGACCGGGTGATATAATAAAAGAGTTGAACCTGTTAAAGCCGCAGTATAAGCAAACGGCTTGCTTTGGGCACTTTGGCAGAGACGAATTTGCGTGGGAGAAAATAAAAAAAATACGGTAAATGTTTTAAATTGTTCATTTTAAAAATTTTACAGCGTCGTGCAAGCGGTAAAAGTGTAAAATTTTTATGCTCTCACAATTTAAAACATTTACCTAAAACCAAAAGGAAAGGTGGGAGGTTAAAGCAAAACTCAAACTGTTTGTCGTTACAAAGCGTTTGTTTTAAAAATTTTACAACATCATATTAGAAGGGGAAAAATATGGAACAGAAAACAGAGAAACAGATTATGGATGTGATAAAGAAGTCAAAGACATCTTTTCTGGCTACCGTTGACGAGCAGGGCTTTCCTAATGTGAGAGCTATGCTGACACCGCGCAAAATTGTGAGTAAGAAAGAGTTTTGGTTTACGACCAATACCTCATCAAACAAGGTGAAACAGATAGGCAAAAATAGCAAAGCCTGCGTGTATTTTTTTGACAAAAAATTTATGTATCACGGTGTGATGCTGCTGGGTGTGGCTGAGGTTTGCACCGACCAAGAGAGCCGAAAAGAGATTTGGAAATTTGGTGACACAATGTATTATAAAGAGGGCGTAAACGACCCTGATTATGCGGTTATAAAATTTAGAGCTCAAAAGATAAAATATTATCACGCTTTTAAGCAGGAAGAGTTTGAGATATAAAGGCAATTTAATGTTGCCTTTTTGGGCGTAATATGTTAAACTTGTGGCATGGTAATATCAATTACATGGGATTTAACATTATTTTTTATTCTGTCGCAGATTTTTACCGTAGTTGCCTACGGTTTTTTTGCTTTATCTTTTGCCACCAAAAATCGAAATATGCTGCTCATTTTCAGTAGCATTAATTGCGTTTTTAATGCTCTTGCTTTTTTGTTTCTGTCGGCTTGGACGGGCTTTTTTATGGTGCTGATAGCGCTGATTAGAAACATTGCATTTTTGATACACGAGAAATATTGGGGCAAAAGCGGAAAGCTGGCGCTTTTTGACCATATAGTGTTGGGCCTTGTGATTGCGGTTTCTGTCATTGTATCGGTATTTGCCTACGACGGTGTGCTCAGCCTGCTGTTTGTTGTGATGACGCTTATTTATTCGTTTTCTGTTTATCAAAAGAATATCAAGGTCTACCGAATTTTGGGTATCATAACCCGAGCAATGGGTATAGTTTATTGCGGATTTATAGGGTCCTTCCTCGGCATGACCTTTGAAGCAATTTTGTGCGGTGTGGCTGCAGCCTCGGTGGCCTTCTATGACAAGATTGACATACTTTCAAACAAAGTAAAAAAGCTTGAAGAAGTCTGCAAGGAAGAGAGCAGCGCAGAAAAAACAGAGACTCAGGCAGAGGGCATTGAAATAAAAAAGGAAACCTAAAATTTGTTAGGGTTCCCAAAAAGTACCTGCGGAATTTTTTTGATTTGGCTGGGGTGCTAGGATTCGAACCTAGGCATACGGGAGTCAGAGACCCGGACCTTACCGCTTGGCTACACCCCAATGTGTTATATAATTTAGCACAAAGGCGCGCTAAAGTCAATAACTTAACAAAAATACTTGAAAAAAACTGTGAAATGTGCTAATCTATACTCACTAAAATAGCGGAAGTAGTCAGTTTGTTATATGACAGCGTTGGGTTGTTTTTTCCTCAAAAAGACAGGGTAGTGGCATTTGAATGATAAATTATATATGCGGGTGTAGTTCAGTGGCAGAACGCGAGCTTCCCAAGCTTGAGGTGAGGGTCCGATTCCCTTCATCCGCTCCATTAGGTTCAAAATAGAACTGTGAAAGTTCGTCAAATTCACTCACTATTTTTTGGGTAGTGAGTTTTTTGTTATCTCGCCCCTTAATATTGAACACGATTATGATTTTATATTTGTAGACAATAACCTTATTAACAAAACAATCTATTAATAATTGCTTACAAATGGGGTTTATGGTATACTTAAATTGTTATATTACATACGAAAGGAGAAAATGAATGGTAATCATTACTTGCCCAGAATGTGAAAATAAAATTTCAGACAAAGCAGAATGTTGCATTCACTGTGGTTGCCCAAAGGTACACTTTTTGGGTGTGCAAGAAAATAAAATAGATAATAAAAACACACCAAATTATAAAGAAATTAATTAGAACTTATTAAAGATTATAATCTTCCACATGATGAAAGCATATCAGAAACAATCCATGATATTGACACTTTGCGTTGCCCAATTTGTGGTAACCGTTTAAAATATGAAAATAATAAAAACTATGGGCTACCCCTTTATGTTTGCACAAATGACCCTGAAATTTGTGATTTTATGACAAACAATAAAAACTGTCTTGCCGATTTGTTTAAATGTCCGCAATGCACTGACGGATATTGCGTAGTAAGTTATAGTGAAAAGAAAAATGATTATTTTTATGCTTGCACCAATTATTACAATAAAGAGAAACAATGTAAATATATGCAACCAATTTCTGACAAATTAAAAGGAGCAAAGTAATGGACGAATTTGAACAATATATAAAACAAGGTGAACCCGAAGAAAAAGAAAGAAGTATTATTTGGCAAACCGCAATTGGCTTGCAAGAAGTTGACGGCTTAAAACCGTCTAAATATTTGATTGAAACAGCAAAGGCGAATATTGAGGGCAATATTACCATTGACGAGGTAAAAAGACGACTTGAAAGTTATTATGAAGAAATGCCCGTTAAAAATGCCGAACGAACGGAAGAGGCAGATAAAGTTTCTGCACGAATAACGGAGATTTTGAGTGAAAAGACTTTTCACTTTTCGCCACTTGAATTGCAAGAAATTCATAGGCGATTGTTTGACGTAGTTTTGCCAAAACTTGCTGGCAAAATTAGAGATTATAATATTACAAAAAAAGAATGGGTGCTTGATGATGACACAGTTTCGTATGTTTCTTTCAATATGATTAAAACAGCACTTGAATATGATTTTAACGAAGAGAAAAAGTTTGATTATAAACCCCTATCCTTAAAAGAAAAAGTTGAACACATAATCAAGTTTGTTTCAGGTGTTTGGCAAATCCACCCTTTTGGCGAGGGCAATACACGAACAACGGCGGTATTTACAATTAAATATTTACGAACTTTTGGCTTTAATGTAGATAATGATAGTTTTGCAAATAATTCTTGGTATTTTAGGAACGCCCTTGTGCGTGCAAATTACACAAACTTTGTGAAAAATGTTTATGCAACACAAGAATATCTAAATAGATTTTTTGATAATTTATTGTTTGACGGCAAAAACGAACTGCATAATAAAGATTTACTAATTGGCACTGTAAATGATACAGTTGGCACTGTAAATGGCACTGTAAAACTGACTGCCGAAGAAAAGATAAAAGCCGTTATTCGTGGCAATGCGAACATTACGGCTGGCATAATAGCAACAACGCTGTCAATGGGCTTGCGAACTGTTAAACGATATTTGAAAACATTAAAAGACAACGGCGAAGTAGAAAGAATTGGCAGTGATAAAAATGGCTATTGGAAAGTTAAAAAATAAAGGAAAAAACTATGGAATACACAAGAGGAAGTGAATGGCGTCGTTGGGATATTCACATTCACACGCCTGAAACCAAAATGAATGATAATTTTGAAGGACAAAGCCCCATCGAAAAATGGGATAAATTTTATAGTGATATTTTAACCTATATTGGTGACGGAAAAGACCCACAAAAAGCAATAGCAGGATTAGGCATAACTGATTACTTTTCTATTGATAACTATAACAAAGTTATAAGGGACGCAAGATTGAATGATAAAATACCATTTATATTTCCAAATATTGAACTAAGAATGTTCCCAACAGGTAAAGAACCAATAAACATTCATTGCTTATTTAATCCTGCTTTTGCTAACAAAATAGAAAACAAATTTTTTGCAAAACTTATTTGGACACGCACGAATGGTAAAGGAAATCTATCTTGTAGTAAAGCAGATTTAATTTCTCTTGGTAAAGAAAGTGATAAAAGTTTGACTGATAATCAAGCATATGTTAAAGGAATAGAAAATTTTATCATCACGCCAGAGGCGCTAATTGAATTATTTAAAGATAAGGAACTGCGAGAAAACACGCTTATTGCTATTGATAATGGAACAAATGCTGGCATTTCAACCATAGGAAATGGAAGTAAACAAAATAGTGCTTCTCGTCTTATTACGCTTTCTGTTGAACTTAAAAAATTTGCTGATATTATATTGGCAAGTGATGACGGCTCTATCAAATACTATTTAGGCGAAAAAGAAAAAGTAAGTAAAGAAACCGTCCTAACCGAATGCGGTTCTCTTAAACCTTGTTTGCACGGTTGCGACGCACACAGCAATAATGCGATATTTGAACCACTTGACAGCACGGGCAACCATACCAAGAGATATTGTTGGATAAAAGCCGACCCAACTTTTAATGGCTTAAAACAAGTTATGTATGAGCCAAAAGATAGAGTGCGTATTTGCGAAAACCGTCCTGAACAAAAGAATGATTATCAACTTATAGATAAAGTAATTATCAATAACCCCGATTTTCAACAAGAAGAAATAGTTTTTAATCAAAATTTAACTTGCATTATTGGTGGTCGTGCTTCTGGGAAGTCAATCCTTTTAAGAGCCATTGCTCGCAACATTGACGCTAAACAGATTGATGAAAAAAATGAAACAATTTCAAAAGCAAAACCATATATAATTCAAGGACTTTCTGTCTATTGGAAAGATGATAACATCCCGAACAAACAACGAAAAATAACATATATTCCGCAAACTTATCTAAATAGGCTTACAGATGACCAAGAAAATAAAACTGAAATTGATGACCTTATTGAAAATATTATTTTGCGTGATGAAAACATAAAAAGGCTAAGCGACAATTTGAAAGAAAAGTTGCGTGAAATTAAAAACAATCTAAATAGATATATTGCTGATTTAATATCCAAAGAAGAAACTGTTACTGATTTACAACAACAAATTGAAGAGTTGGGGAACGAAGATGCCATTACAAAGCAAATTAAAAAACTAACGACGCAAAGAGATGAGATTGCACAAAAGAATAATTGCTCCGTTGATGATATAAAAAACTTTGCCGAGAATAAGAGTAAGTTGCTAACTCTTGAAAACGAATTGAACGAATTAAATAATAATAAAACCGCTATTGAAAGTATTAAATCATTATTACAAAAGGGATACTTGCCATCAAATCTTCTAACAAAATATAAGACTTCAATGGACGATGAAGCAAATGCTGAAATTAAAGAAGTTGACAAAAAATGGGAAATAAAAAAGCAAGAAATATTAAGCGAGATAAATACTAATATTCAAACAAAATTAAGTGAAAAAACTAAATTAAGCACGAGTGTAACTGAATTAGCACCTAAAATTGAAATTACTGAAACCATTAAGAAATTAACTGAACAAATAGACACCGAAACAAAAAAACTAAATAAAGTTAAGGAATTACTAAAACAACAGAAGACTGTAAATGATGAAAAGAATATGTTGATTGACAAACTCATTTCATCGTCGGGGGCATATAAGATTGAAAACGAAACATATGCTTCAAAACTTGGGAAGATATTTACAGATACGAATAAGTCGTTTTATGCAAATGTTTTCTACAAAACAGAACAGTTTTGTATAAAATTTGGCGAAATTTTTATTAAAGCATTTCTAAAACAACAAAATATTGATGAAGAGATAATAAGAAATGACTCTTTAAACCCCAATTTTGACTTTGATGACGGCAATAAGAAAGAATTTATTATTGCATTATTGAAAAGTAACAAAGCCTTAAAATCGGGGCATACTGTTGAAGACGGTTTGAAAGTTGTATTAGATGATTATTTTAACATATCATATGGGGCAACACTTGGTGATACTGATTTAATAAATCAAATGTCGCCAGGTAAAAAAGCATTGTTATTATTAAAATTGCTTATTGAATTAGATGATAGCACAAACCCTATTTTGATAGACCAACCCGAAGATGACCTTGACAATAAGTCAATATTCAATGACTTGGTTCAATTCATAAAAGATAAGAAAAAACAACGGCAAATTATTCTCATCACTCATAATGCAAATATATCTATTGGTTGCGATGCGGAAGAAATAATAATTGCAAATCATCAAGGTGTAGACGCACCTAATAATCTAAAAACATTTGAATATCGCTCTGGTGCGATTGAAAATAACGAACCACGATACGACGATAAACGAACAACAATTAAAGGAACATTAAATCAAACTGGTATCCAGCAACAAGCGTGTGGTATATTGGAAGGTGGCAAAGAAGCCTTTGATATACGAAATAATAAGTATGTCAAAAATCAATAGATAACAAAAGTCCAACGATTAACTCGCTGTTTTTTTATTTGCAAAGCCAAATTAAAATGCTGCAATAATACCACACCAAGATTTTGTAACGACTACCCGTCCAATTTTGTTACAAGGTTGTGCTCCAATTTTCCGGTGGTATTTATCCGTCGGATTTTTTATTGAGCAAAAAAGATAAGTGTTTTGCTTAACTATTCCTTTGCTTTATGTTATTATAAGTTTATAAACAAATTTATTTTGCATGGATTTGGGAAAATAAGCAGAGAACAATAATAAACATATTACAATATTAAGCATAAAACGTACATACTAATGAAGAGTTTTTTTAAAACAAAGGAGTAAACATGAAATTTAAAAATCAGAAATATCTTTTGAGGTTTGGTAGCCTTAAAGGAAAAACAGCTGTGATTACCGGGGCGTCAGGTGCCATCGGAAAGCATATTGTTACAAACTTTTTGCTGATGGGGGCTGAGGTTATTTTGCCGGCGCTGCCCGGAGAGGGTGAGGCCTTGAAAGAGGAGTTATCCTCTAAATTTGACGGGAGCAGGATTAGTGTATATCCAATTGATTTGTGCGACACCGCTTCGATAGATAAGTTTGCCGAGGAGATTAAAGATAAGAACATAAACTTTTTAATAAACAACGCCGGAGTTATTGGCAAGCGGGCCTATCAGGTCAATTTTTGGGGTACGGTTTATTTAACCATTAAGCTTACTCCGTTGCTCAACAAAAATCAGGGTTCTAAGGTAGCTTTTCAGAGCTCGTTTTCATATAGATTTAGTAAAATTGATTGGACCGACGCTGAGAGCGCTAAGGTGGAGAAAAAATTAAAGGCCTATGCCAACTCAAAGAAGCTGTTGAGCCTAGCTATAGTTACGCTGAAAAAGGACTTTTTGCCGGCTTATCCAAATGTTGAGTATGCAATCGCCCATCCCGGCTGTGTAGCAAGTGATATTAACGGTAAAGTCAGCGATTTTTCAAAAAAGATGTCAAAACTGTTTTTGCACAGCGCGGAGACCGGCTCTCTTAGTGTAACCACGGCAGCGCTAAAGCCTGTGCCTGAAAACAGGCTTGTTGGTCCCAGATGCGTAGGAATTTGGGGTAAGCCCCGTTTTCGAAAGCTTTCAAAAAGCATTTTTGATGAAAAAGAGCTTGAGCAGATAAAACAGCTTATTTCGCCCTTGTTTGAGAGGGTGTAAAAAAGGTTAATATTTTTAAAATCAGAACGAGGTTTTAAAAATTTAAATTTTTGTGAGGTATAAATGAAGAACAGTTATACATATGAAACTGTACTTGGCAAAATTACTATATCAGAATGTAAAGGTGCCATTACAGCTCTTTATTTTGGATTAAGTAAAGAGGGTGAGTTAAAACGTACTTCGCTTATTGATAAGGCCGCTATACAAATTGAAGAGTATTTGGACGGAAAACGCAAAGACTTTGACTTGCCCATAAGTCTCGAAGGTACTTCGTTTCAAAAAAGGGTATGGACAGAGCTTCAAAAAATTCCGTATGGAAAGACAATGACATACAGTCAGATTGCCTCAGCGATAGGAAGCCCTAAAGCTGTGCGTGCTGTGGGAGGCGCGAATAATAAAAATCCAATTTCAATTATTATACCTTGCCATCGCGTAATCGGTTCTGACGGGTCACTTACCGGATATGCGGGCGGCCTCAAAATTAAGGAAAAACTATTGCAGCTTGAAAAGGGGATAGATTAATGAAAGAGCATGTATTCAGGCTTGCAAGGGGAGATGACCTTAAAATTAAAATTGAAGAGTATGCAGGGTCTCATGAGATTGAAGCGGGTATTGTTGTTTGTTCGGTTGGGTGCCTGAGTGTCTGCACAATCAGGTCGGCTGACGGCAAAACGGTAATTAAAAAAACCGAGCCGCTTGAGATTATTTCGCTTAATGGCACTGTTTCAAAAAACGGGTGTCATTTACATATCTCGGTGTCGGACATAGCACTAAATATTTTTGGCGGACATCTTAAAGAAGGTTGCACAATAAATACCACAGCTGAGGTTGTAATAATCGAGCTTGAAAGCTTTGAATTTGACAGAGCTTTTGATAAGGATACGGGTTTTAAAGAGCTGGTAATAAAAAAATGCAGAGGTGGGGGATAATATAACACAACCTCAAAGATGGAAGAATATGGGCGGTATTGCATTAAAAAAGCACCGGATTTCCGGTGTTTTTTTATTTATATTAAATCAATTACACTGCTTGCAACATTTGGATTTTTCTTCATCGTCTTTTTTAGAGAGTCCATATCTGTAACTGCATGTAGTGTAAGGTCTGCTTTTTCAAGATTTTCTTCTGCGCCTTGCTGCCTGTCTAAGAAAGCATATACATCGTTTACTTCAATTCCGTTTGCACGCAGACTTTTTGCAAATTCGATGGATGAGCCGCCGGATGTAAGGACATCTTCAACAATTATGCCTTGTTTTCCGTCATGTTTTCCGCCTACAATTCTGTCATGCACCATGTCAGCTTCCTTTCGCTCAGTTATAAAAGGAACCTTAAGATTTTGTGCAACTTGCATAGCGGGAAATATTGCACCATAAGGAACGCCGCCTACGAGCTCCGGTTTAACACCGCTGTCCTTAACTAATTTGGTGTAAAGGTGACCGATGGTGTCCCGAGCTTCTATATTTGTCATACCCATAATGTCACGCAGATTTACAAACAAAGCGGCAAAATCGTCTTGAGAAAGAGTGCCGTTACCAACAAGAGAGCGAAGCTGTTCAACTTTTTCGTCTGGGCTGCCTGTCAGAACAATTCCTGCGGTGGTAAGTTTTGTTTTGCCTTTCTTTAAAAAGAAACCGTCTTTAATAAGGTCGGGAGATTTTGCTGTTTTAACAAAGCCGCCTTCGATTAGACTATTTACTGCATATTCTCTCAGGCTTTGCGGTTCTTGTGCCTTTTTAATTTCTGTGTTTATTACGTCACGCCAATATTTTGCAGCTTCACCTGTGGTCATACCATTAAGATATTTTTCTTTTGTCAGTCCTGATGAAATAGGGAAGACTGAATTTCTGTCTGCAAAGGGTGTTCCGCCTTGTTTGCCGAGGCCCGGCGCCAGCACAGGTGCAGGATTCAGCCCATATTCTTTTTCTGCCATACGGATATGCTTTAGTGCTTCACCTTGTGTGGCTCCTACAACCAAACCAACACGGCCCTGACCCCACCTGCCTGCGTCAACGGCAACATGCTGAGCTACTTTCAGGCCGTTTGCTGTAAGATTTTGTATTTGTGCGCTTGGATTTGACATTGCAGCCATGATATATATGCAAAGATTTGGATTAACATCTAAATACGGTTTTACTGCGTCACTTCCGGAATATGAATGTAATGTGACAATATCCGGATTAAAGTTTATCATATCCGCTTCTGACATTTGTGTTTGTGTATCCGTAATGTCGCCGCGCTTTGCGTCCATTATTTTAACCAATCCTTTTTCACCTGCATATTTCATAATTTGCGCCATAATGCCGCGTCTATATTCACTGCGTTCAAAGAAAGCAAGATTGGGTTTGATGCCGACCACATAAGGTGCAGCTTCGTTTATAAGTTTTTTGAAATAATCTATTGTAAACGGAGAGTTGTATGCTTTATCCCACTCTTCATCCGTTGGATCTATTCCAAGCACCACACGCGAGTTCTTTTTTTCAATTTGTCTTTGTAATTTTTCAAAGCCATTTTCAACTTTTTTGTTTCCCATTTTTCTCTTTCCTTTTATAATCCCTAAAAAATAAATTGTAAATATGGTTGTAGTTGTAATTTGATTATAAACATGATACACCATGGAAATACTTTTGTCAATATCTCTTAATTATGAAGTAAAAATAAAAACACCGGCAGAAGCCGATGTTTTTTATTTGTTTTATTAGAACAAAAGCCAAGAAATCTTTTTGGTTGCAATCAGCGAAACCAAGTCAACAATCCAGAAGATGAAACCAAACAGGAATGGCAGAGCCAGAATTGCAGAAATGATGTGTCCTGTCAAAAGTCTGTGGATGAACGCAAAGATCCAACCAAAAAAAATTGATAGGATAAGCGAAACAATCCAGCCGGTTCCAAGATAGGTTGATGCGGATTTAGCCATAATTTTACTCCTCCCTTATAATTTTATTGTATGCTATATTGTAGCATATAATAACGAATAAAACAACAATTTTTTACATTATTTTTTCAAGAAATTTGTTAATTTTTTGAAGATTTTAGACTGTTAATATTTTATGACAGCAATCTTTCGGTTGTGCAAAGGCATAGGTAATGGTAAAAATATTTACACCAATAACACAGTTTTTATGATTTTGATTTGGCCTGTTTTTTGTGGATTGCAGATAATATAAATCGTGCGAATGGCTGAGCGATTAGAAGTTCTATAATCAAAGCTATGGTAAAATTTCTTGGCCATTTATAATGAAAGTTAATTAACGGCTCAATAGAAATATTTCTTGCTCCAATCCATGTGCAGACTATTGTTAATAATATAGACAGCACTAAAACAGTTACAAGAGTATTAATGGTTATTACCGTACGGAAGCTGTCTCCTTGCCTCACTATTTTCTTTGTTAGAAATTCACATAGCGGATAGGTTATAAGCACCATTATTACTACTGCTGCCCAAATAAAGGGTAAGATTTTTAATGTTTCTAAATAAACAGAAATATCAAACCCAAGCTCAAAACAGGCTATTGTGGGTGCAATCAGGTTTACTGAAATAATAGAAACAATAGTAACAAAAATTGCAAATTCCAATTTATTATGCGGAAGTTTTAAAAAAAAATCGTTCTGTTCGTTCATAATTTCCTCCTATGTTTTAGGTTAGAAATTATACGCTTACAGAAGCTGTCTAACAAAATTCAGTTTAGCATAAAAATTATTTTTTTGCAATAAAAAACACATACATTTGTCGGTTTTTATATCCGTCTTATGTATGTGTTGTTATGGGGTGAGCGATGGGGTTCGAACCCACGACCTCCAGGGCCACAACCTGGCGCTCTGCCAACTGAGCTACACCCACCATGTGTGTTAGGCTTAAAACATAAAACATGCAGAAATCCTTAGTGCTTCATGTTATTTTACGTTTTATGTTTTGTGTTTGTCACTTGGCATAAACCAAGTTTGGTGCCGCTGGTCGGAGTCGAACCGACATGAAGTTGCCCTCAATGGATTTTGAGTCCATCGCGTCTGCCATTTCGCCACAGCGGCATTAAGGTGAGAGTATTATATCATATGTTTTATAAAAAATCAATCAGCAAAGCAGATAATTTTTTGTTATATTTAAGGATTTTAGTTATTTGGCTTTTGCTTCATTGGTTTTGTTTGCTTTATTTTTGCAACTGATGATATAATATTGATTAGAATTTATTAAAAAAACTTGCTTTTAGGCGGGCTTTGTGATATATTAATTGCACCTGTACCAATAGCTCAGCCGGATAGAGCATCGCCCTTCTAAGGCGGGGGTCGGGGGTTCGAATCCCTCTTGGTACACCAGAGAGTATAAAATATGCTCTTTTTTATATTTATAATTATATGACTGTAGCTTATAGGGATTTGAACGGAGCGTAGCAAAACATGCCCTCGGGTATGTTTTGTACACCAAAATTGAGACTGAATATCAGTCTTTTATTTTTTGTTTATAAGCAGATGCTGCGGAGTTTTTTAGGGAGTGTTATAAAAAATGCCTCTATATTTGCCTATTGAAAGAATGAATGAGGTGTGATAGAATAGGCCGTGACAAAAGAGAGGGATTTAATGCATGACCGCGATAAGAGTTTAAGGATACCGAAAACTGTTGATGACGCTGAGGGCAAAATCAACAGCATTCAAGATGAAGTGTCAATAGGTCATGCTGCGGCTATGGCCAGGGGCCAAAGATTTGACAAAACTCAGGCGCAAAAAGATGCCTCTTGGCGCGACCGTGAATGGGAAAGCGTTTGTAAAATCCCTGCTGAGAGCAGTGACCTTATTGTGATAACTGTCATTAAAAAGCTTGGAGCTTATATAATTTTGGTTACTCAAAGGTCTCCTGCAAAATTCCGCGGAGTGTTTGTGAACCGGATGCAGAATTTTGTGCTTGAAGCCTTACAAGACTTGTTGCGGGCAAACTTTTTGAGGATGGACAGTGGGGAGAACAAGAAAGAGCGTGAGAACTTGCAAAAAGAAGCAATCATCAGGCTTAAAATGCTTGGGTATGTTGCCATGGTGGCTGAGAGCGCAGGCTGCATTTTGCCAAAGCAGTATAAACAGATTTCTGTCCAGACAGGGGAGGCTATCAACTTGATTGCGGCATGGAAGAGAAGTGACGACCAGAGATGGAAGAAAAATAGAAATGGATTTTAGGCCGAAAGGCTTTTAATTAAGGGAAAGATTGTATGGTTGGGTTTCGTTCCGTTTGGTGGTCTGCCTCTAAGAATAATAATGATAATGTCAGAACCGTCAACACCGACGCAAATAGAAATTGGAATTAATCAAACAATAGGAAACCCGCGGCACGTCCAGATTCGCTTTTGAAGAAACCGTTTTGAGCGGATTTAGAAAACAGGCCAGATAAGTGTATTTTAAGCAAAATACATCCGTGCCTTAAAGCGAAGGAATTTTTCTCTTTTCTGACCGCTAATGGTTTTTGGATTAACTCTAAAACGCCGAGTGTCGGTGGAAGAAATTGAGCGCCCACACAAATAATGCCGGGCCCGGCCTGTGCTTTATAAGTTTAAGGGGGCGTTCTTTTAATGCAGTCAAAGCGTGAGGGATAAAATGAACTTAAATGAAATTTTTTGTTTTGAAAATTTGTATGAGGCTCACAAGCGGTGCCGAAGAGCCAAGCAACACAAAGGAGAGGTTGTGCGTTTTGAAACCACGCTCGGCATAACTTTGGCCGCATTAGAAAAGGAATTAGTCAGCAAAAAGTTTGGCTTTGGAGGCTATAAAGAGTTTAAGATATATGACCCCAAAGAAAGACTGATTGAGGCGCCTAGTTATAAAGACAGGGTAGTTATGATGTGTTTTTGTTTAAATTCGCTGCTTTCAAGACTTGAAAAAAGATTGATATACGACAACGCTGCCTGCCGCAAAAACAAGGGCACGCATTTTGGTATGCAGCGGCTCAAACAATTTTTGAAGCAGGAGTTTTTTCGGGGAGGGGATAATAAGATTTATTATCTTAAGTGTGACATTTCAAAATATTTTCAGAGCATCAATCATGATATACTTTTAGAAAAGCTTAAGAAATGCGGCTTTGGCGCAGACGAAATGTGGTTTATTCAAAAGCTGATTAAAGAGCAGCCAAACTACACCGGAGTAGGTTTGCCTCTGGGGAACCAAACCAGCCAATGGTTTGCACTGTTATATCTTGACCCCATCGACAGGCTTGTTAAGGAGGAGCTTCATATTAAGGGGTACGTGCGATATATGGATGACTTTATCCTTATTCACCGTGACAAAAAATATCTGCATTATTGCTTGAAGCGGATAAAGGAGGTTTGTGAACAAAGCCTAAAGCTTTTTTTAAACCGCAAAACGCAGATAGGCAGAGTTCAAAACGGCATAGACTTTTTGGGGTTCAGGCATTATCTGACCCAAACGGGCAAGGTTATAATAAAATTGCGCGGTTCGGCAAGGGTAAGGCTTAAGCGTCACTTGCAAACACTTTTAAAGCTGAGAGCCAAAAACATTGTGGATGATGATTATATTGAAGTGCGAAAAAACGCCTTTAGCGCTCATCTCAAGCACAGCAACGAAAGCGTGAGGCTGAAACGTGCTGTAGAAACAGAAAAAACAAAAAAGTAATGTTTTGGTATTTACAATAACAAAAAAATGTGATAAAATAAAAATATAAAAAAAAATGGGTTTTTCTAAAAAAGAAAAACTGAAACGGAGGAGACTGTTATGGCTGCAACTGTTAAATGGACCTTTCCCACTGAGGCTCAAATCTGGGAGGATTTTGACCCTCCGGCCAGCAAATGGGCAGCTTGCAGAGCCTCTGACTTTGCCAAACTTTTGGGTGTATATATAAGTTCCGCAAACGGTCGTTCCGTTTGGTGGTCTGCCTCTAAGCATAATAATGATTATGTCATTACCGTCTACACCGACGCAACTAGAAATTGGTATTACTCATACAGTAGGAGACCCGCGGCACGTCCAGCTTCGCTGTTCTCTGACATCCTGACAATCTCCCCGAACGGAGTGAGGGGGAAAAACGCAGAAGGGGTTCCTACTTATAAATCAAACCTTGAATATCCGCAGACAGCGGTTGAGCCCGGCTCTGACCTTGAAAAAAGGCTCAACAGTGTGTTGGGGGGCGGCAAAAATAAGACGGGTAAGAAGTATACGGTAGATTCAGTACCGACAAAATACGAAGAAAAATATTATAAACAAAAATTCAGCCCGAGAGAGCTGGAGGAATATATTCTGGACGGTCAGAAGTATGTGAAAGTCAAGGCTTTGACATATGACAGCGGCGACCAAAATAAGCTGGCCGGCGGAGCAAAATTTGAAGAAGGCAAAGAATACTGGGTAAAAGTGGAACCGGTAACTTTTTTAATTCTGAAAGACAAAAAAACCAACAAGGAATGGGCTGTGGCCGAAAACGCTATGTATGCGGGTATTCAGATGAACAACAGCGGCACCTATGACGGAAACTTGGATAAGTCTGACGGAGGAGCATATTTAAACAACCATTTTGCAAAGGATATAACCCCTCAAAAAAGCGCTGTTCAAAACACTGCTGCACCTCAAAACGGAGCGACTCGGGACTCCAAACGAAAGGGGGCTTTTGAAATCACGCGCTCGGCAAGCATAAAAGAGAGGATGCTGGAAAACTTTGAGGACGGGTGCAGCATGATGCTGCATGGTCTGTCGGGCGTGGGAAAATCACGAAGGGTTTATGAGCTTGACCCCACCTATACCAGCATTGTGCTCAGAAACGGCATGATGCCCGAGGAGGTAGTGGGAGGCAAGGAGCCAAACGGCGACCCCGGAATGATTTATCCGCCTTATTGGTATACGCTGCTTTGTGAAAAGTGTAAAAAAGAACCTAACAGAAAGCAGGCTTTGTTTATTGATGAGCTGACCAATGTCAAAGAAACAACCCAGAGCATGGTTTATGATATTGTGCTTAATCGCACTGTGCGTCCAAACCTTTGGGAGCTCCCCGACAATGCCGTGGTGATTGCTGCCGGAAACAGCAAGGAAGAGTCTACAGCGGCCTATAACATGCCGGCACCGCTGTTTAGAAGGTTTGATTCGCATATAGAAATTCCGCTGGACACACATTCGTGGATAGAGTGGGGATATGAGATGAAGTCTGACGGCAGCGGACAGACAAAAATTCATCCGCTGGTTTCGGCATTTGTGATGGGCAACACTGAAGTGCTTTATAGTGGATATGATGACGAGGCAGGTGACCATAAGCCTACGCTGGACCCGCGAAAGTGGGAAAAGGTTTCGGAGGTTTTGTATAAGGCCGAAAAGCGCGGCAAAATCAGTCAGGACAGAATATCCGACATGGTGGGCAAGGATGTTGCTTCCAGCCTTTGTGAGTTTGTTTCGCGCCCGCAAATAACCGTTGAGGATATTAAGAAAAAGGATTATGAGCATATACCCATGGAAAACATTTCTGACCAAATGTTTGTTTTAGGTTCGCTTCTAAACACCTCCAAAGATGATAAGAACATAGTGAAGAAGTTTATTAAGGATGAGCTCGGCGAAGAGATGTATGCGGTATATAATTCGATTGAATACGGAAGGATGGGCACTCAAACTGATAAAACCTTAGACCTTAATAAGGGGGTTGAACAGTAATGGATAAGTTTAAAACGGTAAAAGAGTATATAAAAGATAACCTTACGCCTTTGTGGCTCGAGGGCTTTGATTCAAAGCAGTTTAAAAATTCAGTTGTAGTTGAGGCTAACGCCCCCAAAACCGAGTTTGCCGTGTTTATGGGAAGGAATGGGGCGGTTTTTCCAAGTTGGTACAATGCAGTTTTAGAAAAAAAGAATGAACAAGTTAATCTGCTGGTTTTTGAGGATATTGACAGGCTTAGCGAAGAGGAGCAGGAGAGATTTTTAGAAATTGTAAAGTATCGCACAATTTCAAACGCCAAACTGCCCGACAACTGTTGCATTATTTTGACAAGCAGCAGCACGGGCAGAAAAATAAACCCAAAGCTGAGCAGATTTTTGACTTACATAAAAATTTAGTGAGGTAAAAAGTGCCGACAAAACAAAGAAATGAAATTGAAGAGATAAAAGAAAGGGTGCTGGAGAAATATCCCTCGTTTGGTGCTAAAATTTTTGATGTTAATGTCATTGCAAGCAAGGACATTAAAACCGCAGGCACAAACGGCAAGGAGATAGTTTATAATCCAGATTTTTTTGCTGAGCTTTCGGATGACGAAAAGGACTTCGTTTTTGCTCATGAGATATGTCATATCGCTTTTAACCATGTTCAGCGAGGCAATGATAAGGAGCATCAGAAGCTTTGGAATATAGCGACCGATGCCTGCATTAACGCCTTTTTAAAAAGAGACGGATTGGAACCTCCCAAGCCCAAACCTGTGCTTGACAGAAATGGTAATCCTGTGATGGGCGACGATGGCAAGCCGCTTATGAGCGGACATGTGGATATTGCTGACGGGTTATATCGAAACGCCGAAGCGATTTATGACAAGCTTGTAAAAAAGCAACAAAAACAGCAGGAAGAAAAACAGTGTCAGCAAAACAAAGAGGGCAGTCCACAAACCGGCGAGCAAGGGCAGGACCAAAAAACTCAAAATCAACAGCAAAATCAGCCGCAGGACAAAAGTCAACCGCAAAATCAGGATAAGCAAGAAGGTCAGCCGGAAAAGTCTGAACAAGACGATGAAAAAATCGGCGGCGGACTTGATGATATAGACCTTGAAAATTATGAGGGCTTTGACGACCATGATATTTGGAATGAGCCTGAAAAAGAGCAGAAGGACAGCGGGAAAGCCGAGGGCATAAAAGACCTGCTTAACAGAATAATGAAAAACAGAAAGCCCAATGAAAAAAATCTGGACGAGAGTAAATCTGAGCAGCGTCAGGAAAAGAAGGAAATAACTAGGCCTGTTGACGAAGCCCGCGAGTTTGAGCGAAATGAAATTCAGCGCGATGAAGAAACAAAAGTCAGAACAAAGGCAGCGTTTGCCGGCATTTTTGAAACCGCCGGAATAAAAGACCCCAAATATGTGAAGCCCGTGCTTTCATGGAAGCGGCTTTTGGTAAAGGCTGTTGAAGAGCAGGAAGAGCGATGGGTCTACAGGCGTTCGTCAAAGTATAATCCGAATGTGCGTGTAGACGATGTTGAAGTTGAAGGAAGAGCAACAACTGAGGTAGTGCTTGACACCAGCGGCAGCATCAGTGACACATTGCTGCGCGGCTTTTTGTTGCAGCTTGTGCCTATGTTTAAGGAAACTGACATAAAAGTGGGGTGTTTCGGCGGAAATTTTCACGGATTTCAGGAATTAACCTCAAAAAAGCAGGTTGAGGAATTTCGTGCAACAAGGGATGATGACGGCACCAACTTTGAAGCAGCAGCCACGGCATTTACTCCAAACCCAAAGTGCCGCACAAATAAGATAGTGTTTACTGACGGGCAGCTGGACGGCAGGTCAAGCCATAAACAAAAAACCAAAGCAGACGGTGTTATGTGGCTGGTGTTTGGCGGTCAGGCTAATTTTTCGCCCATTGGCGGCAAGGTTATTGAGCTAAGCAATGAAGAGCTTGAAAAAATGAAGTTTGAAACCGTTCCGCAACAAGATATGGGAAGGGAAATGTAATTTCACTTGTCGAAATTTAAAATAGTTGCACAAACAAATATGAGTTTGATTAAGAAAACTGAACTAAGGTTTAGTTTTCTTTTAATTTGTTTGTAAAAACTCCGGGAGTTTGGTATAATACGTCGTATAGAGGTTTGATATGGATTGGAAAAAGGATTTGTTTGAAACTGAATGGCCGCAGGAAATTTCAAATTATGACAGTAAGCTTGCTGCAGCCAAAAAGATTGCCGGCTTGGCTCAAGACGGCGAAGTAATCGGTTTCGGCTCGGGTTCGACATGTTATTTGGCGGTTTTGGAGCTTGGTAAGCGGGTGGCGGGGGGACTTAAAATTACCGCTATTCCTACTTCATTTGAGATTTTGCATTTGTGTGAGGCGCTTAATATTCCTACTTCTAATATAAATGCCCAAAAGCCCAAATGGTGTTTTGACGGTGCTGATGAAGTAGACCCCAATGGTTGGCTTATTAAAGGCCGCGGCGGTGCTATGTTTAATGAAAAGCTGGTTATGATAAACGCTTCAAAAAGGTTTATTGTTGTTGACAGTTCTAAGCTTGTAAAAACTCTCGGCACAAAATTTGCTGTTCCTGTTGAATGTGTGCCGCAAAGTTTAATGAGCGTGAAAGAAAAATTGCTTATGCTTGGGGCAAAGAGTGTATCTTTGCGTCTTGCGGGCAAATCAAAAGATGGCCCTATGATAACGGAAAACGGAAACCTTATAGTTGACGCAAAGTTTGACAAGATTGACAAAACTCTTGAAAAACAAATAAAGTGTATTACAGGTGTCATTGAAAGCGGGTTATTTATTGATTATGATGCGGAGATTATAAGGGTATAAAACAGTGCTTTTTATGTCATTGCGAGAAACGAAGTGACGAAGCAATCTCATATTTAGAAATGTTACTTTGAGATTGCCGTGTCGTGCCTGTGCACTCCTCACAATGACAAAAAAACTGTCGGATTTACCGACAGTTTTTTATCATTTCTGTGTCATTATATTTACGCCTTCGGGGGTGAGCAGGAATAGGTCGCCCTGAAGTCTTTTTAGGCTACCGCGAAGGGCGTAAGCAGCTCCGGCCAGAAAGTCGAGGATGCGGCTTGCTTCTTGTGGAGAAAGCAGGCCGAGATTTATAATACAGGCCTCGTGGCGTCTCATAAAGTCGACCAAAAGCTGAATGTCTTTGTTGTTTTTAGGGGCATAAATCACCATGTTTTTTCCGCCCGGCATGTTTGTTATGTTGGGCATATCATCAAGCGGAGTGGCAGAAAAAGTGCTGCCGAGGCCGCTGTCAAAGTTTTGGTATTTGTCAAGGCTTGTGGGTTCTGCGGCTGCTTTTTTGTGCTTTGATTTTTTAGGAGCTTCTTCGCCTTCAAAACCTACGCCTTTCATAATAAAATCAAATAATCCCATAGAATGTTCTCCTATTTGTGTTACTTTGACATATTCTATCACAAAACAGCAAATTTGTATACAAAAATTTATTGTTTTGTGGCTTATAAGTGTCACTTCACAGGGGTTTCTGACAGTAAAGAAATTTAATTTGTGCATTACTGCCATGGTCTGCAGAAGCGTTCAGTAATATACATATGCCGACCAACATCATTGGGGAAGGAAAAAAAGGCGGTTTATAAGCGTTGGGGTTTTATGCTGAGAGAGGTTTTATTTATATTGCAATTATAAAGCAAATTTGATATTGTCGTGACAGCAAAGTGGCAGCTTTTGTCGTTTTGTTATTGTGTTTGCTTTGAAAATATATATTATCATGCTATAATAAAAACATGAAAAAGCATTACATTATTTTTTTATCGGTTTTGGCGGGAGTAATTTTAATTGATTTGCTTACCAAAATATTTTTGTATGATACGGCTTCGGCGTTTTTGCCATATCTGATAGGCATCAGATATGCGCCTTTAAACACCGGTGCGGCGTGGAGCTTTTTAAGCGGGCATATTTGGCTGTTCTGTTTGCTGGCATTTGTTTTTATTGCTGCAGTCATATTTTTTGATGTTAAGTTTAAGACTAAAAAGAATATGGTATATTCGCTTGGGATAGGCTTTTTGCTGGGCGGAACAATCGGAAACCTGATTGACAGAATTGCTCTTGGCGGAGTGCGTGATTTTTTGTTTCTTGAGTTCTGGCCGACTTTTCCTACATTCAATTTTGCCGATGTCAGTCTGACAGTCGGATGTATTTTGATTGCGGTGTATTTATTATTTTTATATAAACCAAAGGGTCGCGAGGCCATTGCTGGTGTTGGGGCCGGCGAAGTAAAGGAAGGCGCAACTAAAGCACAGGATAATGGGCATAACCAAGGCGAGACTAAGAATGGTACTCAAAAGGCATCCGGCGGAGGCGAAAAATGAAAGCAGTTGAAATTTTGGCGGTCAGCTGTGACAAAGATAAGCGTCTTGACAATTTTGTTTTAGAAAAACTTGAAGGTACTACCCGCAGTCAGATAAAAAACGCAATTGATGCAGGCAAGGTTTTGGTTAATGGGTCGGGAGTTAAGGCGGGGTATAAAATTAAAACTGATGATAAGATAAGTGCCAGAATAGAATATAAAGTGACTGACATTGTGCCTCAGGATATAGCGCTTGACATTGTTTTTGAGGATGATGACCTTGCTGTTGTCAATAAGCCGCAGGGTATGGTAGTTCATCCTGCGGACGGGCACTATGAGGGCACTTTGGTAAACGCACTTTTGCATCACATAAAGGACCTGAGCGGTGTAAATGGTGAAATAAGGCCTGGGATTGTGCATAGGCTGGATAAAGATACTTCGGGATTGATTGTAATAGCCAAAAACGACAGGACACACTTAAACTTGTCGCACCAGCTTGAGACAAAGGTGTGCAAGAGGTTTTATAGGGCTGTGGTTTTAGGTAAAATTATTAAAGATGAGGGCGAAGTGACAACATATCTTAACCGAGGCACAGACCAGCGCAAAAAGATTTTTGTGGTGCCCGAAGGAAAGGGCAGGCTTGCCATAACAAGATATAAGGTGCTTGAGAGGTTTGCGGGTTTCACTTATATGGAATTTGAACTGAAAACGGGACGTACACATCAGATAAGGGTGCACGCGGCTCACATCGGGCACCCTGTTTTGGGGGATATGCTTTATGGTACAAAAGACACCAAGTTTGGTCTTATGGGGCAGTTGCTGCATGCTTATAAGCTGGAATTTGTGCATCCTACAACAAAAAAGGCTATGAGTTTTGTTGCACCCCTGCCCGAATATTTTGAAGAGGTGCTTAATAAACTTAAGAAAACACTTGATTTATAAGGTAAATAGGGTTAAAATATAAGGTAGAGGGAAGGAAAATATGAGACAGAAAAGACTTATACATTTTGTTGCATTTGTGGCGCTGTTCTGCACTGCTGTTTCGATAATGATTATGTATTTTGTGGGCAGCGATACTTATGCCGGTCAGGTGTGCGAGTGGATTGCCTTTATCAGTATGATGCTTGTTGTTGCGGCGGGCGGGTTTATGTATGCCCGAAGCAAGCGTAATATAATCTGGATGCTGTTATATCTTATGGCAATTGCCATAATTATAGCGTTCAGGATTATTCCGCTGTTTTAAAAAATGAGTATAATGTAAGTGTGAAAGTGTAAATGTGTATCTCTTAAATAGGGCTTCGACACCTGCGGTGTCTTAATAATCGTTCATAGACACACATATACACTTTCACAGAATATGTTTGAGTAAGCGTTCATTGAAATGTTATGTAATACCAATAGAATTACAGCCTTAAAAAGAGTAAAAACATGGTCAAATCCTGCTGAGAGGGGGCAAAAATGAAAGAGAATATAAAAAAGTTTTTTAAGTCAAAATTTAATATATCCGTTTTGGTATTGGTGGTTTTGGGCATTATATTTGCATGCCTTGGAGTTTTAGGTCCTATATTTTTGATTTTGGGCGTGCTGTTTTTTATTGTAGCAAGCGCTATGCTGTGTTTTGCTTTTCACAAAAGATATGAAGCCAACAAGGATTACGAGCCCGAAAACGAAGGTGTGTTCGATGCCACCAAAATAGATTTTGATGAGGATGTGTATAGTATTCCTTATAAAAAAAAGCTGATAAAAAAGCGTAAGCTGTCAAAGCTGGATGCTATGGGACCGGTGGTGCTGTTTGGAATTCTTGCTGCATTGTTTGCGGTTTATTTGGTAGTGCTTATAGCGGGATTATTTGTTTAAGAGGGGGCTGAGTGTTCCTTTTTGTAGCGCAAGGCGTCACATTTAGTTTACAAATGTGAGTTTTTTGTGCTAAAATAATTAATACGGCAAAACTGCCGTGACGGTAAGATTTAAGGAGAGAAAAATGAAGTATACAGTAAAAACAAAAAAACAGCAGGCCGAAATCACCATAACTTTAGAAGGAAAAGAGTGGACTGATGCCATTGAAGAGGCTTATAAAAAAACTAAAAATAAATATGAGGTTCAGGGCTTTTCTAAGGGCAAGGCACCGAGGAAGCTTATTGAAAAGTATTACGGAGAAACTACTTTTTATGACGCAGCGCTTGACGGATGCTTTTTTAAGTACTATTTTGAGATACTTTCAAAAGAAAAAAATCTGGAGCCTATTGATGCGCCAAATTTGAATATAACAGAGGTGAGTGAGAATAAAATTGTTATTGTCGCTGCCATCGACACCAAGCCTGAAGTCATACTCGGGGCATATAAGGGATTGACTGTGCCTAAGTCTGAGGTTAAGATAACCGATAAGATGGTTAAAGATGAACTTGAAAAGGTGCGGCAGAACAGAGCCAGATTTGAAAAGGTAACAAGGGTTGCAAAACTCGGTGACTTTGCCACAATTAACTTTGTGGGCACGGTGGACGGCAAGAAATTTGAAGGTGGGCAGGCAGAAAATTATGAGCTGGAGCTCGGGTCTCACAGTTTTATTGACACCTTTGAAGACCAGATTGTGGGCATGAAGCCGGGGGACAAGAAAGACATTAAGGTAAACTTCCCCAAAGACTATCAGGTTGACACTTTAAAGGCTAAGCCCGCGGTTTTTGCGGTGACATTGAAGGAAGTTAAAGAAAAGGTTCTGCCTACGCTTGATGACAGCTTTATTAGTGATATAAGTGAGTTTGGCACTCTAAAAGAGTTTGAAGCTGACCTTAAAAAGAAAATAGAGGATCACGCCAAGCACGAGGCCGAGCACAAACAGGAGTTTGAGCTTTTGGATAAAGTGGCAGCGGGTGCTAAGGTTGAAGTTCCCGACATTTTGGTGGAGCGTCAGGTTGACGATTATATTGCCGACTTTGAATATAGACTAAAGATGCAGGGTCTCAATCTTCAGGGATATCTTGATTATACAGGGCTTAGTATTGAGCAGCTGAGAGACAGCCGCAAGGAAGACGCTAAAAAGACGGTTAAGCTGAGACTTGTGCTTGAAGAAATAATAAGGATAGAAAAAATTACTGTAACTGATAAAGACATTGAAGACAAATTTAATGAATTTAACAAGGATAATCCCAAAAAGATTGACGAAATCAAAAAAACAATCAGTGATGAACAGCTTGCTTATTTTGAAAATAATGTTTTGATGGGCAAGGTAATAAAACTTTTAAAAAGTAATAATAATTTGTAAATATGCTTATAGTAAAACTCTTAAAAAACAACAATAATATATAAAATACGACAGACAAAGTATGCTATAATTTAACTGAAGTGAGACAACTGTTGTGCTTGCACAAACGTTTATGAACGAAGTTAAATTTCAACATTTATGTTATAATTAACAAGGAGGAAAAATTATGTTAGTACCTATGGTAGTGGACCAGACAAATACAGGTGAGAGAAGCTATGATATCTATTCAAGGCTTTTGGAGGACAGAATAGTATTTTTGACAGGGGAAGTTAATGACCAGACCGCAAACACTGTTATTGCTCAGCTTTTGTATCTTGAGGCTAAAAATCCAAATAAGGATATATCATTTTATATAAATAGTCCGGGCGGAGATGTTGCTGCTATGTTTGCTATGCTTGACACCATGGATTATGTTAAGTGTGACGTAAGCACTATAGTGGTGGGGCGTGCATGCTCGGCCGGAGCATGGCTTCTGCTTGGCGGCACAAAAGGCAAAAGGTATGCTTTGCCCAACAGTGAGATTATGCTTCATCAGCCTTTGCAGGGCGGCGGCAGCGGATATCAGCAGGCGACGGACGTTTCGATTTATGCCGAAAAGATAACCAAGCTTAAGAAGAAGCTTTATGAGCTTATTCATGAAAGAACGGGTCAGCCGATTAAGAAGATTGAAAAAGATTGTGAGCGCGACTTTTGGCTGAGCGCCGAAGAAGCCAAGGAATATGGAATTGTAGATGACATATTTTATAAAAGAAAGTAAAGAATAATAAGAAGGAGCTTAATTTGAGCGAGAAAGAAAATAACGAGGACATGAAGTGTTCGTTTTGCGGAAAAACCGGAGCGCAGGTAAAAAAACTTATATCAAACCCTAACGGCGACGTACACATTTGTGACGAGTGTGTGGGCATTTGTAAGGAAATTGTAAGAGAAACCAAGCATGGCGGCGGAAATCCCGGCAAAATAGAACTCCCTAAGCCCACGCAGATAAAAAAGGCGTTGGACGAGTTTATCGTTGGGCAGGAAGAAGCAAAGAAGGTTTTGAGTGTTGCGGTATATAATCATTATAAACGTATAAATTATTTATTTGACACAAAAAATGTTGCTGATAAAAATGATTTGGAGCTTGAAAAAAGTAATGTGCTTATGATTGGACCCACGGGTTGCGGAAAGACACTTATAGCCAAAACGCTTGCCAAGATTTTGAAGGTTCCGTTTGCTTCAAGTGATGCAACAACTTTGACCGAGGCAGGCTATGTGGGTGAGGACGTAGAGAATGTTTTACTAAAGCTTATTCAAAACGCCAACTATGATATATCCAAGGCCGAGCGCGGCATTGTGTATATTGATGAGATAGACAAGATTGCAAGGAGCGGTGAGAACCGTTCAATCACGAGAGATGTCAGCGGCGAGGGTGTGCAGCAAGCACTTTTAAAGATTATTGAGAGTACTGTAGCCAATGTTCCTCCTCAGGGCGGAAGAAAGCACCCCAATCAGGAGATGATACCTATTGACACTACCAATGTGCTGTTTGTTTGCGGCGGAGCGTTTATGGGGCTTGATAAGATTGTTGAAAAACGCACAAGTGATTCTACTCTTGGTTTTGGCAGCGGTTTTAGGGGAAGGAGTGAGAAAGATAAGTATAACTATATTAAAGATATTCAGCCGCAGGATCTCACCAAATTTGGGCTTATACCCGAATTTGTGGGCAGGCTGCCGATTATTGTAGGGCTACATGACCTTGACGAAGATGCTTTGGTAGAGATTTTGACCGAGCCCAAAAACGCCATAACCAAGCAGTATAAGAAAATGTTTGATATGGACGGAATCAATCTTGTGTTTGATGAGGAAGCTGTGAGAGCTGTTGCTAAAAAAGCAATTAAGCTTAAGACAGGAGCCAGAGGACTCAGAACAATCCTTGAAGAGAGTATGCTTGGACTTATGTATATCGCTCCTGAAGACAAAACTATTGACAGCATAATAATTCATAAGGATTTTATTGAAACCAAAGGAAGTGATGCTGAAATAAAACGTAAAAAAGAAAAGGAAGTTGCAAGCGCGTAAGAGAATTAAAAAAATCGGGGAAAACCTCGGTTTTTTTTGTTAATGTGGTGGTAGGCTGAAGGTGCGGTTTTGCCTGCTGCGCCAGCGCAGCAGTGCACGAAGCTACTGCTTCGTGCTGCAAAAAACCAAAGGTTTTTTGTGCAAAACCGTACTCACTGCGGGGCACCACCTGCATTTTGTTGACATAACAGAACAAAATATGTTAAATTTCTTTAAAGGAGTAGCAGATGCAGATTAGAAGCGCTGAATTTGTCACGAGTGTGGCTGACCGAAATTTTTATAAGAGCAGCTTTAAAGAGGTTGCTTTTGCCGGCCGCAGTAATGCCGGAAAGAGCAGTCTTATTAACGCGCTTACACAAAAGAAATTGGCCAAAACTTCAAATACTCCCGGCAGAACGCGGCTTATAAATTACTTTTTGATAAACAAGGAATTTTTGCTGGTTGACCTTCCGGGCTATGGATATGCCGAGGCTCCAAAAAAAGAACAGAAAAAATGGGGAATACTCATGGAAGAATATCTAAAAACCGGAGCAAACCTTAAGTGTGTATATATACTTTTGGATATACGCAGAGAGCCTTCTGAAAAAGATATTCAAATGATAAAGTTCCTTTATTTTTATAATATCCCTTTTGTTTTTGTTGTTACAAAGGCAGATAAAGTATCCCGCTCACAGCAAAATAACCGAGTGACTGCCATCATAAGTGCTTTAGGCATAACCAAAAGTGAAATTATAATTACCTCATCTGAAACAGGTCAAGGGATGAGTGAATTATGGGCGGATATTGAACGACGAAAAAATAGTGAATAAGATATGCAGGTATATTTAATAGAACAGCTGTTTATACGTGAGTTATAAAATTATTTGTTTAAAAAATATTTTACAGCAACATACCATTTTATCGTTAATGGGGGATGTAGAAAATTGAAAAACCCTTTGCGGTTTTTTTTGTTTTGTGATAGAATTATTATATGCAAAGAACTATTGTCAGAAGTGTTTTTATAACCTTAGGCTCACTTATTGGTTTTGTGGGCTTGTTAGCGTTGCTTCTGGGAATTTTCAGCCCTATCACTATGGCCAAAATTTTTGATGGTGTAAACGGAAATATCAGCCTTTATTTTTATAAAAGCAACTATGAAAAAACAAAAAATATAAATGACCTCTATTTGGTAGTAAACAAATCAATTCAATTCAAAAACGACCTGAGCATTGTGGAATGCTTTCCCATATTGCTGAGAGAGCCAAGATATGACGAGTTCATGGACTTTTTGAACGAAAACAGCACAAAAGAAGGCACAATGCTTCAAAAAGTTATGCTTTCAAACGAGGACAACAGACTTAAGAGCCGCTATGTCAGGGCTTTGGTGAGCATAAATATGCTTGACGAGGCCTTTAGATTTGCCGTGACTGACCTGAGTGACCCCGATAATTTTGTTATTTCAAGCCTTGTGGAGTTTGTTGGCGAGAATACACTTGAAGCGGATAATTATGACAGTATATATTTGCGGCTTGATGCATTTGAACAAAGTTATAACGCTGCTGTGACCGACTTTGAGCGGGCAAAAATGAGCCGCAAGGCATATGAAGCGGCGCAGTTTCTTGTGGTTGTTTATGATTATATAGATGCTCTGGGTTTTGTGGCAAAGGCCCAAATAGAGGCAAAAAGAGACAGCTTTAGTGTTATATTTAATACACTTATCAGTTAATATATTATTATGGCAGGACTATCGGCCCTTGGGCTCTGAATTACAAATTGTATTTTGAGGCAAAGCAAGTACTGTCAGTGGGGACATCCCCGCAAGGGAGAATTAATATGACAAAAATACAAGAAACTACCAAACCAAAAGAGAAAGTGGTTCTGGTAGGTGTTTCGTTTAATAAGACGGTAACCGATATAGAAGCTGCTTTAAGTGAGCTAAAAAGTCTTGCTGACACCGCCTGCCTTGAGGTGGTGGGTCTTTGTTTTCAGAACATAAAAGAAGAAACTCCCGCTACGCTTATAGGAAGCGGCAAGGTGGAAGAAATAGCAATACTTGTGGAGGAAACTCAGGCAAATGTTGTGATTTTAGACTGTGAACTTACGGGCTCGCAGATAAACAATATAAGTGAGGCCGTGGGTGCTAAGGTAATAGACAGATCCATTTTGATATTGGATATTTTTGCCGGCCGTGCCACTACCAACGAAGGAAGGCTTCAGGTGCAGTTGGCACAGCTTAAGTATACGCTTCCCAGAATAGCGGGCATTAGCGGCACCAGCGGAAGATACGGCAGCGTGGGTGTTGGTATGAGAGGGCCCGGGGAAACCAAGCTGGAGCTTGACAAGCGTGTGATTAAGGAAAATATTTATAAGCTTGAGCGCAAGATAGCAGAAATAAAAGAGCAGCGCCACCTGCGGCAGCAAAACCGCAAGGTAAACAGAGCCAAAAGCGTGGCTATTGTTGGGTATACCAATGCCGGAAAAAGTACGCTTATGAATCTAATCACTAAAGCGGGAATTTATGCCGACGACAAGCTGTTTGCCACACTTGAAACAACTACCCGCAGCTTGTGGCTCGATAATGGCAAAGAGGTACTGCTGACTGATACTGTTGGATTTATTGACAAGCTGCCGCATGCTTTTATTGAAGCGTTTGCAGCTACGCTTGAAGAGGCAGCATCAGCCGACTTGTTGATTGTTGTGGTGGATATAACTAACCCTGAGTATAAACACCAGATGGAGGTTGTAAACAAGGTTTTAAAAGACTTGGGAGCTGACAAAATACCGCAAATCATTGCTTATAACAAAAGTGATAAGATGGGGGATATTAAGCCCCCTAAGGACGGCATTGTGATATCCGCAAAAAAGAATATGGGCATTGAAGAGTTGAAGCAAAAAATCGGAAAAATTTTATTTTAAGATTTATTATTGAATAACAAAGTCAAAAAAACTATCCCCGGCATTATGCGGGGATAGTTTTTATTAAGTTTTGGTTGTGCAAGGCTGCTTAAAATCCGACTAAGCGGCTTTTATTAGCAGTTCTTGTGACAGCCGCGACCGCATATGCCAAGCAGGAATATGATGAACAACAGTTCACATACGTCTATGCAGCCCATGTTTCTGTCGTGACCACATCCGCCGCCACATCCACCGCCGCAAATAAGCAGCAAGAAGATTAGCCAGCAGCTGTTTCCGCCAAATCCGCCAAATCCGCAACCGTGGTTGCATCCGCAGTCGCCTTTTTCTTCAAAAAAGCCCATATGTACTTCCTCCAACAAAGTTTTGTCCCAGTGCATTTGTGCACCAATGCATATCGGTTTTTTTATCTTTTGTAAGAACCCAACAGCCCAAAGACTGCCTTCTTTTGTGTTGATATGACTTTTATGTTTTTTATAAAAAATCATATCACTATCATGATATTATGGGACAGTTGCAAATGTTCTCTTTTTGTTTAATATAGATTTGTTTTGTCAAAAATTAAGAAACTACGGGCCTTTGGTGCTGTTGGGATGCGATTTTTAGAGACAGCACTAAAGAAGTAAAACGGAGGGTTTTATAAAAATCTGGTGATATTTTGTTGACTTTTTTGCGTGGTTGTTGTAATATAACCGTATCTATACTGATTATTTGATAATCAATGGCTTTTAAGGAGATATTATGAAAAAATTTCATAGAATTGTGGCTGCATCAAGTTTAGTACTCGTCATGGGAGGAGCGTTAGTAGCCCCACCTATCGGCGGTTTAACAGAGCAGTTCTATCAGACAAGGAGCTATTCAGTTTTTACAGCTCCCGGTGTAGGAGATAAGACAGCGACGGGTGCAATCATATCAGTTGATACTTCTATGGATCCTATTCCTACTCAGAGCAAGGTAGGGCATATTATTACGTTGCCAAAAGGTACGCTGGCCGATGCCGGTGTGGTGCCTAATGTTTTTGTCGTTAATCCCAATGTTAAGCCTACCATAAAAGACAGCAGCGGCAGAGTTATACCTTATGACAGTGACACCAGCAACGGATTTAAGTTTACTCCAACATCTGCTGACAGATATACTGTTGTATATTCTTATGACCTCAACGAAGGCTTTGGTTATGTTACGCCCGGTGCCAACGAATATTCAACCACCAGCCAGACTTTTATTATAAATGTTGTGGGCGAAGAGGTTACGATTGAGATTCCCGGCAACAACCCCGGCGATACTAATGACAATATCATTCTTCCCATCAATGTGTTGGGCGGATCGGTCAGCGGCGTTGTAGATGTGGTTATACCAAATCCTATTGTAAAAGACGCAAATGGAGATGTTATAGACTTTTCAACAAATCCCAATGCTCAGGGATATGGGCTTAGGATTGAAGTTATTAACACCCAGAGACTTTCTTCTGACAACAGCAGCGGTGTGCAGCTTCCTGACAACGGCAGCGGAAACTACAAGTTTACGCCTGATGCCGGAACAAACATTATAAGATACGCAGTGCTGTTTAATGGTGCAGTTATTTCTACCCTTAACAAGACTGTTGTAGGAAGCACTGTTTATAAAAAGACATTTGACATTGGTTTTACTGTAAGCGGTCTTGCAACAAGCGCCAGCCTGAAAGAGAAAGTAAGACTTCCGTTGGCTTCGGCTTTCAATAAAAACGATGCAAACGCAACTATTAACGTACACACTTTGATAACAGTTCAGCATCGTGTTGATGCAAGTACTTTGAGTGCACCTCTTCCGATTTTGAAAGATGACGACGGTTATTACTTCATACCTGAACAAAACGGTGAATACAAAATAACTTATAAGGTTAGAGACTTCTATGGAAACGAAGCCGAAGTAGAGCCTTTCAGCATTGAAAATGTAAGAGACACCATGGCGCCAAAGCTCTTTGTGGTTGAGGATTATTCTGCCGAGCTTACGGCTGATCCCACTACAATCGCTGACACTATCAACAGAGCTGACGCTAAGTGGATGGTTCCGACAACTTATGGGCTTAACATGATACAGATATCTTTTCCGGCAATCTATGGTGAAGACACTGTTGTACCTTTTGAAAATCTGACGTTTACCCGAAGAATTACCTCAACTGTTGCCGGATTTACTGAAATAGACCTGCAGGACGCAATATATCACAGTGCGGGAGCTGACACTGCTCAGAAGAGAGCAGCTGAATTAGCTACAATTACTATAGGACCGGGCGGAAAAATAACCGTTGCGGGTGACTATACCGTAACATATAGAGTAAGTGACGGAAACGGTTACAGCGCAAGCTGGACATTCACTTTCAGCATTAAGGATGTTTTGGTTGACAGTGTTGGTCCGACCGTAACATATCCGGTTGACCTTCCTACACTTATTGAAGACGGAAAGACATATAGATTTACAAAACCTACCGTAACCGACAACTATGACACCAATATCAGAACTCAATATTATATCACTCTGAACGGCAGTGGTAACATTGGCGACGCTATATACTTTATCGGTGAAGATGAAGATAACAGCGCTATGCTTAGTTTCAAAAGCGACGACCTATCACTTGACAGCATAAACACTATATATGAACTTGCGACGCTTCCGGGCAACGGTGATATGATTACTATTGTGACCAAAGCTACCGATGACTATGGAAATGTTACTGAACAAAAGAAAAATATATCTGTTAAAAACACTAATGACATAGTAAGGCCTGTTGTAACAGTAGCCAACGGAAATGACTCGGCTTTTGATGGGGTAACCGGACCGGGAGCCGCCAACACCTATGAACAAGGTGCACCTCTTTATGTAAGCGGTGTGACATTCTTTGACAACGACCCATCACTGAGAATAGCTGTGACTGTGAGAGATGAAAGAGGGAATGTTGTAACAGGGTATCAAACCCTTGGTCAAATCGTAAGAACAGAGGTTGCAGCAGACGTCAACGGACGCAAATATCAATATCAGCACCCCGGTATTAGTTTTACACCTAACTTTGCCGAAAAATATACTGTAACTTATACCGCGGTTGACGTAGGCAACAACTTCAGTTCAATCACTTATCAAATCAAGCAGTTGACCGACACCGAGCCCCCGACACTCAGCGGAGTGTCAAGCACTGTGGTTGAAATGGAGCTTGGAACAAGAAAAGACCTTGGAAATGTTACTGCTCATGACAATGATGTGGGTGGAAGTCCCGGAGATATTTCAGACAGAATACAAATTACTTGCGTTGAAAATGCAAGCCTTGTAAGCGGGACTATATTTACTCCCGAAAACATAGGAACTTATACTATAAGATATTCAGTTATAGATGATGCAGGTTATGAGACCACTAAGGATGCTAGTATAAGAGTTGTTGACACACGTAAGCCTATTTTGGAGCTTAGAACAGACGGTCGTGACGCTATGACTGACGCTATTCAGATTTTCTTTGCCAACGTAAGTGATGCTTCACTTTATGGAAGAATTTCTGTTCCGTTGTTTATCACTTATGACCAGAGCGACCTTCCTTATGAGTTGGACGGACTTAGAAGTACGGGTGAGGCTAAGGTTGTAGGACCTGACAGAACTTATAGTCTTAAAGAAGTTGACGGCAGCACGATGAGCGGTTCTGAACTGATAGCTCTTTCAAAGACCAACCTTATTTTTGATACAAATGACACTACTGCTAATGAGTATTGGTTTACTCCCACGAGAAGAGGCGCTTATACGGTAACATATACTGCAAAAGACCTCAACGGCAACTCTGCAGACTCCAAGACTATACAAATCACCGTGGGTGACACTATTCCTCCGGTAATTGAATTTGTTGAAGGAAAGGAAGTTAAAGAAACCATAACCATCGGCGGAACTATCTCGATAAACACACTTGCAGACTTTTTGATTACCGACAACATTGACAGGGCTTCAAATGATGATGATGACACCAACCCGGACCCCAAGCTTAAGGTTAACACTATTGCTCTGACAGATGAAAGCGGCGTGAGAGTGGAGGCTACTCAAACGGGTGACAACAGCGAGATATATACTTGGACGCTTAACAAGGCAGGAAGATATACTCTTACTGTAACCAGCACTGACATGGCAGGAAACACCGCAACATTCAGCCGTTCTATCACCGTTTTGGTGGAGGGCAGCACCAGCGGAATTTCAAATGAAGTTCTGGGAACCATTCTTATTGTTATTTCTCTCTTGATTTTGGCTGGCGTAATTATATACTTCATCAGAGGCGGAAAGGTTAAAGGACAGCCGGCAAAAGCAGGAGTAACTTCCAGCGGTACCGGTGCCAAAAAGACTACAGTTGCCAAGACAAAAGAAGCTAAGGCAGACGCTGACGTTGAAGAGAACGGGCCTGAAATTAAGTAATTAGAATAAAAAACACGGATAATCCGTGTTTTTTGTTATGCGTGTACTATCTCATAAGGCGTTCTGAGGACAGACAAGTGCACTCTTATGCCGGTTTTTGATGTTCATTTATTTTTTAAAAGGTGTTTCTTGTTCGGGGATATAAGGATTATAAATTGGGGACGGATGCTTGGTAAAGTATTTAAATTTTGCTTTATCGCTAAGCTCTTCAAGTGTTTCGGGGGTGAGACTTTCAAGCGGCAGAATGTCGAATGTGCTTATGGGTGTGTTTTTTAGTGCCTGAATATCAGTTTGGTTCCATGCCTTATGCATACCGGGGTTGATGATATTAGACTTAAAGCCCCATCGGGTATATATTCTTTCAACTTCCTCACAAGAAAGACTTCCTATGGCGCCTGCCTGAATTTCTAGGGTATCAATTTCTTTGTTTGCCATTATGTGTTGGCTTAGCTTAATCATGGTTCCGCCGATGCCCATAAATTTATAGTCCGCTTCATTTAAAAGGTTATGTTCCATGCTGAGCAGGTCTATTTTCATCGAACTGTTATATATCTCTGTATTCATTCTAAGCATGCCTATATCCTGATATTCAACTTTGTTTGGCAGTTCGGGATTTAGCACATCGTATACAACAAGTTCTACCGTTTTGCCAAAGTCCATTTTGCAAATAAGCATTGGCCTTAAAAGCTTTGGATTATAAAACACCAAAAAATCAAAAAACTTTTTATTCATGTGAGTACTTCTGAAGTTCTTTTGTAGACGGGCTTGTTCGTAGTTAATAATTTCACTTAAAATTGAAGGGTCTTTTAGATAATCTATTATTTTTTGCGTTTCAACAGTTTGCATTTTTGTTTCCTTTTAAGCCTTATAGCTTGGTTATTATAGCAGAAATTATTATAAAATTCAATAGCTAAAATCACTTAATTTCGATAAATTTTGACTGAACAAGTCTATTTTTTCTGCAGGCAGAGTACTTTTGTGAGCTGTTTTTTTGTTTTGTATATTTGAGGGAAAATGGTATAATATTTATGTTATGGATATTTTCAAACTGCACAGTAAATATAACCTTGCCGGTGACCAGCCCGAGGCTGTGAGAAGCATAGTTGAAGGCTTAAGTGACGGGCTTAAAAGCCAGGTACTTTTGGGTGTGACGGGCAGCGGAAAGACCTTTAGCATGGCAAATATTATAAAGCAGGCGGGCAGGCCCGCTCTTGTTTTGGCGCATAACAAAACCTTAGCGGCCCAGCTCTGCAACGAGTTTAGGGAGTTTTTCCCTGAGAATAGGGTAGAATTTTTTGTGAGTTATTATGATTATTATCAGCCGGAGGCGTATATTGTAAAGAGTGACACTTATATTGAAAAAGATATGAGTATCAACGAAGAAATTGACAGACTGCGTCACTCAACCACCAGCAGTCTTTTGGAGCGCGATGATGTGATTGTGGTGGCCTCGGTTTCGTGTATTTACGGCTTGGGTGCGCCTCAGGAGTATTATGACTTGCATATAAGTTTGAGAGCCGGTGACAAGCTTGAGCGCAGCAAAATTATAAAACGCCTTATTGAAATACGCTATGAGCGAAACGAGATTGATTTTAAGCGCGGGTCATTCAGGGCCAAGGGCGACACGCTGGATATCTTTCCGGTATATTACACTGACAAAGCCATAAGGGTGGAGTTTTTTGACGATGAAATTGAACGCATTTGCGAGTTTGATGTGGTGTCAGGAAAGCTTGTCGGAACACTTAAACATGTGGCGATTTTTCCGGCGACGCACTATGCTGTGGGCACGACTAAGCTTGAAGAAGCGCTGAAGCGTATTGAAAAAGATAAAGAAACGCAGGTTAAAGCTTTTGAAGACGCCGGAAAGCTGTTGCAGGCGCAGCGGCTGAGTGAGCGCACGAGTTATGACATTGAGATGATGCGCGAGCTGGGATACTGCAGCGGGATTGAAAATTATTCGCGCTATTTTGATGGCAGAAGCCCTTGTGAGGCTCCTTTTACGCTTTTGGATTATTTTAAGAAAGACTTCTTGCTGTTTATTGATGAAAGCCATATAACAATTCCGCAAATCAGGGGCATGTATAACGGCGACAGAGCACGTAAAGATGCATTAGTGGAGTATGGCTTTAGGCTAAACTCGGCGTATGACAATCGTCCGCTTAATTTTGAGGAGTTTAATGCGCGTATTAATCAGGTAATTTATGTGTCGGCAACGCCTGCCGTATATGAGCTTGGTCTTGCTGACAATGTGGCCAAACAGATTATACGTCCTACGGGGCTTTTGGACCCTGTGGTTGAGGTGCACAAAACTGAAAATCAGATTGATGATTTGATAGAGAATATACATGATGTAGTGGGTAAGGGTGGAAAAATTTTGGTAACGACGCTGACCAAAAAGATGGCCGAGAGCCTCACAGGATATCTCACGGATTTTGGTATAAAGGTCCGGTATATGCACTCTGACATAGACACACTTGAGCGCATAAAGATAGTTAATGGGCTTAGGCGCGGTGAGTTTGATGTTATTGTAGGTATAAATCTTTTAAGAGAAGGTCTGGACATTCCTGAGGTTATGCTGGTGGCTATTTTGGACGCAGATAAAGAAGGTTTTTTGCGAAGCGAACAATCGCTTATTCAGACAATCGGGCGCGCTTCAAGGAACGCTGAGGCCAAGGTTATTTTATATGCCGACAAGATTACGGGCTCAATGAAGCGGGCTATGGACATAACTGCCGAACGTAGAAAGTTGCAGGATAAGTATAATAAAGACCACGAAATCGTGCCAAAGACCATCATCAAGGGCGTGGGAAATACTCTGGAGATTTCGGGCGAAATTGAGGGTAGGGAAAAGTTTGGCAGGAAGGAAATTATGCAGGAAATTGAGAGGTTGAAGCGATTTATGGATATGTCGGTTAAGACGCTTGACTTTGAAAGCGCGATAAAGCTGAGGGATAGGATAAATCAGCTGAAATTGCAGCTGAATAATTAAAGGTGGTTTAAAAATGGAAGAGAAGATTGTTATAAGAGGCGCCAGAGAGAATAACCTGAAAAATATTGACCTGGAAATCCCGCGGGGTAAGATGGTGGTGTTTACTGGGGTGAGCGGAAGCGGCAAGAGCACGCTTGCTTTTGATACTATTTTTGCCGAGGGCCAGCGCAGGTATATGGAAAGTCTGTCGTCATATGCAAGGCAGTTTTTGGGTCAGGCACAAAAGCCGGATGTTGAAAGCATAGAAGGGCTTTCGCCGGCCATTGCAATAGACCAAAAAACCACTTCAAACAATCCGCGCTCAACCGTGGGAACGGTTACGGAAATTTATGATTATCTAAGACTATTGTACGCAAGAATCGGCGTGCCTTATTGTCCGCGCTGCAACAAGGTGATAGCAAAGCAGTCGGTTGACAGTATTGTTGACAAGGTGGCCTCTCATGCCGCAGGAAGCAAGATTATAATTATGTCGCCCGTTGTGCGTGGGGAAAAGGGAACTTTTGCTAAGCTGTTTGACGAGCTGCGAAAGGGCGGATATGCAAGAGTAAGCGTTGACGGTGATACGCGCACGCTTGACGAAGAGATAGTTTTGGATAAAAATAAAAAGCATAACATAAGCGTGGTGATTGACCGGCTTGTTTTGAAGGAGGATTTGTCAAAGCGCCTGACCGAAAGTATTGAAACCGCTCTTAAGCTAAGCGACGGTCTGGTTGTGGTTGAGGTTAACAGTGAGAAACATTTGTTCAGCAATAAGTTTGCCTGCGACACTTGCGGGTTTGCTTATGAAGAAATAAGCCCCAGGCTGTTTAGTTTCAACAGCCCTTTTGGGGCTTGCCCGCACTGCTCTGGGCTGGGATTTGTAACTGAGTTGGATGTTGATATGGTGATAGGAGACAAAAATAAGAGTCTGAATGAAGGAGCACTTAAGGTTTCAGGCTGGAACATGGATATCGGTGGAATTTCGAGTATGTATTTCAGAGCGCTTGCAAAGGAGTATAAATTCAGTCTTGATACGCCAATAAAAGATTTGCCGAAAAATATTATGCAGATTTTACTTTATGGAAATGACGGCAAACAGCTTTCGCTTCATTATGACAGTAAGAATTTTCAGGGGTCGTATGTCGGAAGCTTTGAGGGTGTGATTAACAATCTTATGAGACGGTATAAAGAAAGCAGCAGCGAAATGATAAAGCTAACGATAGGAAAATATATGAAGGAGCATGCGTGTGAGGTTTGTCATGGGCAGAGGCTGAGCGATGCAGCACTGTCGGTGAGGGTGGGCAGGCTTAACATAGCGGAGCTGACAGCGCTAAGTATTGTGCATATAAAAGAGTATCTTTCTAAGCTTCAGCTTAACGCAACCCAAATGGAAATTGCTTCGCCGATTTTAAAAGAAATAAACGCGCGTTTAGATTTCTTGACGGCGGTGGGGCTTCATTATCTTACGCTTAACCGTATGGCGGGTTCTCTTAGCGGGGGCGAAGCGCAGCGTATAAGGCTTGCCACGCAGATAGGCAGTGGACTTGTTGGAGTGCTCTATATTTTGGATGAGCCCAGCATAGGTCTGCATCAGCGCGATAATGCAAAGCTTCTGGACGCACTTCAGCGCCTCAGAGATTTGGGCAATACTTTGATTGTGGTTGAGCATGACGAGGACACTATGAGGGCTGCTGATTATATTGTGGATATCGGTCCGCGTTCGGGAATTCACGGCGGTGAAGTGGTGGCTGCAGGCAGCATTGACGACATAAAAAATAGCCCAAATTCTATCACAGGAAAGTATCTCAGCGGACAGCGCAGGATTGATGTGCCGGCAGAAAGAAGGAAGCCGCAAAAGGGGTGGCTCAGTGTCACAGATGCTCGTCAAAATAACCTCATAATAAACCGTGTAAACCTACCTTTGGGCGTTTTAACGGCAATTACGGGCGTCAGCGGCAGCGGTAAGAGCAGTCTGATTAATGAAATTGTCTATCCGGCGCTGTTTAACAGGCTTAACGGAGGCAGTGAAATTGAGGGTAAATATAAGGAGCTTTTGGGGTTTGAAAGTTTGGATAAGGTCATTAATATAGACCAATCGCCCATAGGAAAAACTCCGCGAAGCAACCCTGCCACATATGTGGGATTGTTCACTTTGATAAGAGAGCTTTTTGCGGCTACGCCCGAAGCCAAAGAGAGAGGATATAATAGCGGCAGGTTCAGCTTTAATGTGAAAGGCGGACGGTGTGAAGAATGTGACGGTGACGGAACCAAAAAGATAGAAATGTATTTTTTGCCGGATGTTTATATTCCTTGCAGTGTGTGTCGGGGCAAAAGGTATAACCGTGAGACGCTTCAAGTGAAGTATAAAGGCAAAAGTATAAGCGATGTTTTGGATATGACGGTTGAGGAAGCACTGCAGTTTTTTGCTAATATTCCTCAGATTAAAAATAAGATACAAACGCTTTTTGATGTTGGTCTTGGATATATTAAGCTGGGGCAAAGCTCAACAACGCTCAGCGGAGGCGAGGCCCAGCGGGTAAAGCTGGCGTCGGAACTTAGCCGTCGCAGCACTGGAAGAACGATATATATTTTGGACGAGCCTACAACGGGATTGCACTCCTATGACGTTGACAAGCTGATAATGATTTTGCAAAAGCTGGTTGAGCTGGGCAACACGGTTGTGGTGATTGAACATAATATGGATGTTATTAAGGTAGCTGATTATATTATTGACTTGGGTCCTGAGGGCGGTGATAACGGCGGCAAGATTGTGTGTAAGGGCACACCTGAAGAAGTAGCACAAAATAAAGAAAGCTTTACAGGTATGTTTTTAAAAACGTATCTGAAATAAAAAAAAGCACCGATAAGGTGTTTTTTTGTGTAGCTTACTTAGGACTTTTTATGTGTTGGAAATTGTTATTTAATATTGAACAAATTGATGTTTATATAAAATAACTTGATAGCACAATTACAATTAATGCTCCAAACATAAGGATTATAGGAACGTAGAGGAAGGGGGAGGTGAGTATTCTAACAAGCTTTGTGGTTTTTCGTTTGGTGTTTACAAATTGTTTTACTGCCTGCTGCTGAGGATTGGGATGCACATTTTGATGAGGAAAGGTTTTCAGTGTCCATTTGTCATATTCCAGACGCTTTTTTTCGTCTTTCAGGGTGTTGTATGCTTCTCCCAAGACGGCGGTATATTTTTCGGCATAAGCTTTGTCGCCGTTATATATGTCGGGGTGATATTTTGTGACCAGCGTCACATAGGCATCCTTTATTTGTTCGGTGCTTGCATCCTGCTGCACTCCAAGTATTTTATAGAAATTTTCCATATATACATAATAACAAAATTCGACAAAAAAGGCAAGCGGGCCTCTAGAGAATATTTGAAATATCACCGCCCATTACGTAATTGAGATTTTCGCTGTAATTTATTATAAGCTTTATGTTTTCGACCGCAACCGAAAAATCACTTTGAGTAATGGCGCCTTCAAGCTTAATGATTGCTTCACCTATGGCACGTATCTTTTCAAAGTTGACAATATAAGTCAGCATATGTTCAGTATTTTCCCAGAAAGACTTTAGCTTGTCAAATTCTTCGTTTATGACGGGAATATTTAGGTTTTCTTCATTGTTTTCTATGAAAGTATCAAGAGTTTTGGCATAGGTATTTAATTCGCTAACAGTGTTTCTTACAAACAGTTCTTCGCAAATACCGCAGCCTATAAGCAAAACAGTAATTGCAATCATGGATATTATTCTGGCCATATATCAATCCCCCTTAAAAGAAGTATTTAAGGTTTTTGAAGGACCGCTTTTGCCCTGAAGATATGCAACTCCCAAGTTGTTGAGAGTGAGCACCAGCACGTCTTTTATGCTTTTCATATCGTTTTTATTCAGCAATTCTTCGATAAATGCTTTTTGTACTCCTAGAGTTTGTATATTGTTGTCAATCAGCTTGCCGTCGTTGATTAATATCATGCTGGGGTGAGCTTCATCGGTTTTGACTTTCATATCTTGTGCTTTTGGTGGGGCCATTTGACTTTTGGGAAGAATGCTAAGCTTGCCATTGGTTTCGATTATGGCGTAGGCAATTTCATCAAAACTAAAATATTCGCTGTTGCGCAGACCTTCGCTCAAATCGTCAAGAGTTATGTTAAGGGCCTTAAGTGCTTTATACCTTATACCGTTTGGGTCCATAACGACGACAGGATTGCCGTTGAAAAAGTTACGCAGGCGTATGCTTTTGCGGCTGAGCACTGACATTAAAAAGTGTAGCACCACAAGCGTGAGAAGAGGAACTATACCGTGAAGTAGCGGCACAGTTGCCTCGGCCATGGGGATGCACGCAAGGTCGGCTATTATGAGGGTGATTACAAGCTCAAACGGCTGCATTTCACCAAGCTGACGCTTGCCCATAAGACGTATGACTATAAGAACAACTATATATATTAAAATAGCGCGTGCAATTAAAATAAACATACTTAATTATGTATATTTTGCAGGTTTTTAAACGGGGAGTTTTGAGGCGTGCTTTTTATGTTTGCCGATTTTGAAGCTTGACATATCGACCACCCCGAAAACCATACACAACAGCGCAAACATTATTATGCAAAGCACGCCTGCAACTATAAGATTCAGCGCCATAGGAAAGATTTTGCTAAAGCTTACGAAGGTCCATTTTGACAGCAGCGCACAGGGTACGGTAATCAAACCCATTAAAACAATAGGCTTTATAATGTTTATTTTTACGGTTATTCGTTTTCTTATCATTCTTATGTTTAAAATTGCGGCAAGTGTCATGCAAAGTCCCATTCCCCACACAAGTGACAAAATGCCTATATATTTTGGCAGGAACACTATGCAAAGTATTAATACAACTGCTCCAAAAATATAGTTGATAAAACCTTTGACCTCCAGACCAAGAGCATTGAGCACCGATGCTGCGATATTATTTATGCTGATGGGCAGCATTATCCACGCGGCATATGCAAGATAATATCCGGCTGATGCGTTGTTAAACAGGAAAACTCCTATTGGCTCGCCCAGACCTATATATAGCGGAATTACTAAAAATGCTACAAAGATAGAAAACTTTAACGAGCTTTCTATTTTTTTTGCGATATGATTATAATTTTTGGAGGCAAGGTCGGAGGATATGTCGGGTATAAGCGCCATGGCAAGCGACCCTGTGAGTGTGGAGGGGAGGTATAGCAGCGGAAAGGTCATGCCCAGAGCTATACCATATTGAGAAAGCGCTTGTTCAGGGCTTAGGCCGCTTTGAAGGAGCTTTATGGGCATTATTATGGCGATTATGGGCATAAGCAGGCTGGAGGCTATCCTCACCGCGGTTATGGGTATGGCGCTTTTAAGCACGGTTTTGGTTTGGCCTTTGGGGCTTTTGAGGCGCCCGCCGGTTTTAAAGAATAATATTACAACTAGTGCTGCTGAAAATGCGCAAGAGATTACAAGCGATACGCTGGCGGCAACGGCTCCGTCAAAGGTGCTGTATATAAGAGCAATTAATATTACACAGGCCATGATGCGTACAGTTTGTTCAAAAAACTCGGTGATGCTGACCAAAAAAAACTTTTTTTGTCCCCATAGATAACCACGCAACACGGCATATACGCTTGAAAATACGATGGCGGGAAGAAGTGTAAGCAATATATTCAGACAGCGTATATCCGTAAACAGCCTGCCCACCAGACTTTGTGCGGCAAAGAGCACCAGCACCAGCGTTATTGAAGTGATAAGTCCGGTTATAAGCGCAGCACATACCGCCGAAGCCTGAGCCGGCCGGTTATTTTCAACCTGATACTTTGAGGTAAGTTTTGATACGACAAGAGGTAATCCGCTGGAAACAAAAGTTTCTAAAACTAAAAATACCGAAAAGGCAATTTGGTATATGCCCAGCCCTTCGGCCCCGATTGTACGCGATAAGTATATTCTGAACAAAAACCCCGCAAGTCGGGTGAGCCCCGCAAATACGGTGATTATGGCCACTGCCTTAAAAAGTTTCTTCATTATAATAATCTATTAAGGCTTGTCTTAAATAATGCTTGGTTTTGGGGCCGGGTGTGTGTTTTTTGAGCGGCAGGGTATTTTTTTAGAAGAGCGGAAGTATATATAGAGAGAGTGGAGGAAATAACTTTGTGGAAATTTTAGAAAGTTTAAAAGACCCGCTGATATATTCAGTCAAAACAAATGAGACGAAGGAAAGCATTGCTAAAAAATTTGGCGTAAGCATACAAAATATAAATACTTTAGGAAGTGATGACCTTCTGTGCGGTGACAAAATTATAATTGACCTAAAGGTCAAACAATATCATATAGTTAAGCCCGCCGAGCGCCTTGAGGACATATCAAATAAGTATAACATGAGTATTGAAAGACTAAAGGAAATAAATAGCATAACTCAGATTTTTGTAGGTCAACGATTGCTAATCAGTTGCTAAAATTTTATTTTTTTTGTATAATTAAGGCATGTTAGAGATAAGAGAAGTAAAAAATAGATTAGATTTAAACCGCTTTATTAGTTTTCCTATAAAATTATATAAGGGTGTGGAATATTTTGTGCCCGACCTTGCCGTTGACGAAATTCACAAATTCGGCAAAAAAGAGAATGAATTTTCAGATAGCTGTAAACACAAGTGTTTTATTGCGTTCAGAGACGGAAAAATTGTAGGGCGCATTGCCGGCATAATTCAGCAGGCGCACAACCAAAAATCCGGCGCTAAGCGGGTGAGATTTAGCAGATTTGACAGTATAGACGACCGAGAAGTGGCACACAGTCTTTTTTGGGCGGTTGAGGCTTGGGCAAAAACTGAGGGCATGGAAGAAATACACGGTCCGCTCGGTTTTAATGACCTTGACAGAGAGGGTATGCTTATTAAAGGTTTTGACCAGCTCTGCACATTTGAAGAGCAGTATAATTATGATTATTATCCAAAGCTTGTTGAAAGCTATGGCTTCAAAAAAGAAACTGATTGGCTTGAATACAGATTATTTAAACCTAAAGAAAGAAATCTCAGAATGAAGATGCTTGCTGAGGCGGTTATAAAAAGATATAAACTGAGAGCGCTTACTCCAACCAACTTAAATAAGTTTGTCAAACAATATAGCGATGGCTTTTTTGAATGTATCAATCGGGCGTATGCGCCTCTTCACGGAGTTGTTCCCATCGAAGGCAAAGTTAAAAAAGCTATAATCAATCAGTTTAAAATGGTATTAAATCCGAATTTTATTATTATTTTGGTTGATGAGAACGAAAAAATTGTTGCCATCGGCTTTGCGCTTCCAAACATGTCAGATTCGGTAAATAAAAGTAAAGGAAAACTCTTTCCGTTTGGAATATTCAGAATTCTTAAAGACATTAAGCATCCCAAAAAGGCGGACTTGGGGCTTATTGCAGTTGTGCCCGAATATCAAAATAAAGGACTTAATGCCGTTATGATGAATTTTTTGTTTGAAACAATGATTAAGTTTAACTTAGAGTATTGTGAAACCAACCTTAATCTTGAGGATAACAGTAAGGTGCAAGCGCAGTGGGGCGAATTTGAGTATATCCAACATAAGAGGCGCAGATGTTACACTAAAAAAATAACGTAAGTGTGGCTTGAATTAGAGAAAAAGGGTAGATTATGAAAAAAGAGGCTTAACGCCTCTTTTTATATTACTTTTTCTTTTTAGCCGCTTCTTTTTCAGCTTCTTTTTGAATTTGTTTATTTTTGGCTTCAAGCTCGGCTGACCTTCGGTGCATTTCTTTGTTTTCTTCAAGTTTTATGTTGGCCTCGTCGGTTATATAAGTCTTTGCGGCAACAAGGTTGTCAATTTGACGCTGAAGGGCATTTCGCTCTTTTGCATATTTGTTAAACATTTTTTCGGCCTTTGCTTTGTTGGTTTCGCTTGCAACTGCTGTTTCATAGGCTGCTTTATTTTCTTCAACTACGCTTTCAAGAGCTTTCAGCTGGCTGTCAATGTTCTTAACCTTTTCGGCACGCACTGCTGCAAGTTCTTTTCGAATAAGCTCTTCTTCGAGAGTGCCTTTACGGTTATAGGATGCAGCTTTTTTCTTTCGTATGGGCATCTTCAAATTTACTCTTCGCAACACATATCCAACAAGTGCTATAATAATTGCTACTACTATTAAGATTGAAGGGATTATAATAAACAAGTTGTCGCCGTTTGAAGGAGGAGTGTCGCCTTCTGTATCGCCGCTTTCGTCGGTTGGGCCGCCTTCATCTGGTGGGGCTGTTGAAACTGACTGTCCAAACATGAGGTGAGCGCCGCTGCTATCGGTGGTTTTAAAGGTTATGTCCTCTTCAGCAGCGTCGGGGTCGACGATAAAACTTTTGTAGGTGGCCTCATCAGAAAGCTGCATTGTAGCATCGTCAAAGAATGCGTAGCCCTGAGTGGGGAAGTATTCGTTTCCGAGAGAAAGTGTCAGTGTCGCTGAAATTGAGGAGGTTGCTTTTACATAGAAAAGATAGTTCTCCCAACCGTTTTTGTCGCTGTTATATCCCTCTTCAGCACTGTTTTTGGTTTTAATACCCTTAAACTGTTGGTCTATTCCGCTGATGCTGATATAAACTCCAAAATCACCTTCAACTTCTTCTTCATGCGGTATAACCTCGCCGATTATATTTTGGGTATATACCCAAACTGAGAATTTATAAAAACTTCCGGCATTCAGATAGTAGGTAATGTTTGAGGTATAGTTAAAGTGAGTGGGGAAGTTGTTTTGTATCATTAGGGCGTAGGGGTTTTCATTTTCTTTTTGAGGAATTCCCATGGCTGTAAGGTCAACCACTCCGGCTATTACACCGCTTTGAGGTTCAGCACTGAAGGTTTGTGAGTTATACAGTCCGCTTGATATGTTTCTTCCGAAATATGAGAAGCTGTCAACATCCAAGTCACTTGCCATAACATTTTGTGATGAGCTTTGTTTAAATTGAGCAAACAGAGTTTCATTAAGTATTGGAGGGTTGAGGAATGAGCTTAGAGAGTCTCTCAGCATTGTGCCGTCGGTGCGAGTTACTTTTATATAGTCAACAAAGGCATAACCTGTTCCGTTTAGAGTAATGTGAAGATTTGCGCTGAAGTCTTTACTTGTGTTTTTGATTAGAAGGGTATATTTTGTCCATTGATTGTTTGTGACTATGTCATATATGGCGCAAAGCGCAAAGCCTTCGTCAGTCGTAATTTCTAGGTCAACACCTTCGGTCACATATTGGGTTTGCATGTATAGTTCAACTGCAGTGTAGCTGGTTGAGCCCTGATATGAAGCGGTTACGCTGAAAGTGCTACTTTTAAACTGCAGTGAGGTTGTTTCGGTATTTCGCAGCATAAGCACATTATTTTGTGTTTTGGCCGGATTGCTTTCAGTTCCGTAGTAGCCAATAGTCCCGGGATAAGTCACTGTTCCGTAGCCGTGACCGGGCACGGCAGCGTTGTTGGCCCAATGAGTGCTGTTAAGATTTACGATACCGCTGTTTGCGTTGTTTTGGTCGCTTGTCCAATTACTCGGAGCCAGCGGATATACTGTCTGAATTGTTTTGCTGTTTACAAAGTCGAATTTGCCGTTTAGAATATCTGTTGTATCTGTTGAAGTGTTAAAGTTAAGCTCGTTTCCGCTGTTTATTTGCGAGAAGGTTTCGCCGCTTATCTGCTCAACTGTGATATCATCAAAGATAACATATCCCGAAACAAGTGAACCTGCGTTTCCAAGACCTAGTGTGAGCGATACTTCAATGTTTTTAAACGGACTGCCCTGAACGTAGAAAACATATTCCTGATAGCCGTTTTTGCTTTCAGCGCCCGAATTTGAATTTATATCGGATATAATATGTGACAGGGGAGTACGTTCGGGATTTGGGTCGTCGCCCGGTATAATTTCAGTAAGCTTTGCCCAAGCGTTTCCGCCGTCAAGCTTACCCGCCTTTGCCCATATTCCTATTCTATAAAAACTAAATTGTTCAATGGTTATGCTGTTGGTGTCAGTTGTGATATATGATAAAAATGACGGTTCAAGGTTGCTGATATACATTGCCTTTTGGTTGCCGTAGGTTCCGGTGTTGCCGGGAATGGTGTCGGTTGATTCAAGGCCTAAAATGTTGCGCGTTTCGCTGCCTGAATTTATGTTTGCAACGCCGTGACGTACGTTGGCGATGTCTCCGTATTGGTCAAGTTGCCAGCCGACAAGTCCTTGTTCAAAGTCGCCGTTGTTAAGAGCGCCGGTCAGGAGCCCTTCTTTCAGTTGGATTATACGGTTGTGCTTGGCCATAATAGTGTTGTCGGGGTCAAACTCATTGTTTACATAGTTATAAAAGTCAGACTGTCCGATTTCAACAACAGAAACGCTGTCAAACAACACTGAACCGTGAGAGGTTATTATGTTGTTTCTGCTGCCCAGCCACAGCTCCAGCGTCATGCTTGAAGCTTTAGTGGTGGCAGTCTCTACCCAAAAAGTAAATGTGTCCCATTCGTTGTAAATACCTTCGGGATAAACCGAGGTTTTTGAAACCACATTTATGAAACTGTATTGATTGCTGTTGATATTTTCTTCAGGTGTAACACCGCTGAGATAAATTGATGCGCCGTTGTTGCCTGTGATAGTTTTGACATCAACCGAAACCTTGAAATAGCTGTTGGCGCTAAGCTGCACAGATGAAGAGTTTTTGTAGCCATAGGAAGAATCACCATTTTGTGACTGTATCATAAGTACATAGGGGTCAGGACGGGTGTCACGAGCAAAGGAGGCGTTGCTTAAATTGCCGAGGTCACTTACGTTGTTTATGTCAATAACGCCGATTTTAAGTCCTTCGGAACTGCTGCCGTCTTTAGCGGAGCTCCAGGATGAAGGAGTATAAGGCACTGAACCCGTATAATTTTTAAAATCTCCGTTTGAAATGGAGATTGTTTTGCTATATGCGTCAGCCGTGAGAATGGGGGAACTCAGCCCATAAAACAGGGCCCCCAGCTGCATGGCAATAAAGGTGATAACAGCCACCACACATGCTATAAGTCTTTTATTTATTCCAATGCTCATATATATCTAATCCTTTTTTCGCTAACTAAAATGTTTAATTAGTTTAGCACAAAACCGCCGAAATTGCAAATAAAATCGGTAGGTTTACTTATAATAATTCGGATCGGAGTAATGCATAGACTTCACTTCACTAGGGCTTTGGCCACTATGTGGCCTGCAGAATCGTTCAGTGAGGCTATGTATTACTCCTTGAGAGGTAAAAGCGGAGAAGATGTATGCAGCAGAAAGGAAAGCTTAAAGATAAACTAAAATATTTTATTATGCTTTTGGCGGGTCTTGTTGTGGGGCTGCTCAACGGGCTTTTTGGCAGCGGAGGGGGCATGATTTGTGTGCCAATTCTCAAAAGATTTGGGCTTGAGCAAAAAAAGGCGCAGGCAACTGCCATGTTTGTGATACTCCCCATAAGTATAGCCAGCATGATTATATATATAACACGCGGAGGATTTAACTTTGGTGCCAACATATTTATAATAACAGGTGTTATTCTGGGCGGAATTGTAGGGGCAAAGCTGCTGAATAAAATGAATAATAACGTTGTAGGTATTATATTTGCCGTTCTTATGCTGGCGGCAGGAATAAGGATGGTGTGTGTGTAAGGTTGTGCATAGATGTCTCTTCCGTTAAATTTATAGCGGCAGGAATATTAAATTTGTTCACTTGCAAAATTTTGCTAAACTGCTTTGCTTCAACGCACAAATTTAACACTCCTGCCGCCTTTGAGAGCTGCTTAAAACGCTTAGAGACATATACGCACAATTACATAAATAAGTGGGAGAAGCGGAGGTTTAATTATGCTTATAGGGTTAATTATAGGTTTTTTGGGTGGGATACTTGGTGGTATGGGCATGGGTGGAGGGACGCTGCTCATCCCGCTTTTGACACTATTTTTAGGGATTTATCAAAAAGAGGCGCAGACAATCAGTCTTGTTACCTTTGTATGTATGGCGGGCTTTGCCATTTTTATACATGTCAAAAATGGGCTGGTTTCGTTTAAGGAAGGTGTTTTGCTGACCTCCACGGGTGTGGTTTCGGCCATATTTATGGCGCTGCTGGTGCAAAAAATTGACGGGGGAATTTTAAAAACTTTATTTGGAATTTTTTTGATTTGTATTGCCGCTCTTGAGATAGTAACAATCATAAAGGGTTATATTGAGGAAAAGCAGGGGAGAATAAAACACTGAGAGCGCCCTTGCGGCTTGCCTTCGGGCAAGCCGGTGCCCTGCCTGATGGCAGGGCACACAAAAAGGCAGAGACTTTTTGTGCAAGGGCGGTCTCTTTATTTGTTTTTTGTTCAGTTTTGTAGACAACGTTTTTAAATTATGCTAGAATAGGATAACTTTGAGAAGTCCATCATACGGAGGAAAAGAATGAAAGTAGATAAAACGAAATGCATCGGCTGCGGCGGCTGCATGGGTATTTGTCCTGTAGGAGCTATAACTATGGAAAACGGCAGGGCTAAGATTGACCCCGAAAAATGTATTGGCTGCCACTCCTGCATAGGTGTCTGTCCGGTTGAAGCAATTGAAGACAAGGAGTAACTACCCCAAATAAAAGGGTATGTACAAACTTATTTTTTTGTGATATACTTTGGCATTGTTTTAAGGAGATAATGATTTGGAGAAGATTGCTATAATAGATTTGGGAACGACAAGCATAGACATGACACTTACCGATGTGTTGCCAAGCGGCAATTATTCGGTTTTTGACCAGATGAGTGAAACCATAAAGTTTTTTGAGGATACAAGCGATAACTTTATAAAGCCGGCAAAAATAAACGATGCTTTGACAATTCTCAAAATGTATAAGACCATCTGTGACGTAAACAAGGTCACCGATGTTATTGCGGTGGCTGCTCACAGCGTGAGAAATATGAAAAACCAACGCAGTTTTTTTGAGGAAGTTTATACTGCTTGCGGATTTAAGTTCAAAATTCTGACTGCCGAAGAAGAAGTAATGGCAGTATATACCGGCGTTATAAACACTTTAGACATACCTAAAGGGCTTGTCATTAACATAACGGGAAGTGCCACTAATTTTGTATACTACAACCGAAGAAATGTTTTGAATCAGGCTACAATTCCGGTGGGAGCATACAGTCTTACGCAAATGTTTGGCTCAGCCAAAGAAGAACCTCATGAAGTGTGTAAGCGCATGGTGGAGTATTTTAAAAATGAGCTTAAGAGTATTCCGTGGCTTGAAAATCTCGACCCCGAATATGCTTTTGTGGGCGCCGGTCAGGCTTTTTTAAATATCGGAAAGCTTAGCCGTAAGCTTAAACGCTATCCGCTTGACCTTGAACATAACTATGTTTTGAGCAAGGAAGATATAAAAGATGTCTATGATTTGATAGCGCCGCTTGATCTTGACAAAACTAAAAAGATTAAGGGTATCAGCGGCGACAGGGCGGATGTTTTGGCCAGCGGCGTATGCATCGCCAGAGCTGTTGCCGATTTTGTAAAGCTTGAAAATATCACTATATCCGAAAAAGAATTTAAGGAGGGCATACTCTTTAACAAGGCTGTGCCTGTTACCAACGAAAAACCGATTTCGGACTTGCTGGGCTTTAGTCTTGACACCATAAACGGGTTTTATGGCAAAAAAGAAAATAACGCAAAGCAGGTGGGAGAGTTGGCACTGATACTCTTCAGACAGCTTAAGGTTTTGCACAAGCTCCCAAGAGGTTATCTGAAAGTTTTGAGAATTGCCTCCATCATGTATGACTGCGGCGAACGTATACGTTTTAAAAACCACGAAAAAAACAGCTTTAATATTATCCTTAATTCTGATATTCAGGGGGCAAGTCAGCGTGAAATTGTGCTTGCAGCCTTTGTGGCATCAAGTCAGGACGTTGGCGACTTTAGTGTAACTGAATGGGTAAAGTATCAAAGTTTGTTTATTGAAAACGAGGATTTGGCAGCGGTAAAGAAACTTGCTATAGTTGTGCGTATTGCCGAGGCTCTTGACAAAACTCACCGCAGCCTTGTGCAGGATATTAGCTGTGACGTTTTGGGCGACAGTGTAATTATGAAAACCATAGTTACGGGCGATGCCTCAATAGAGGTAAGAGAAGCGCTTAAAGTGGGTTTGGACTTTAGGCGGGTTTATGGAAAGAATTTAGAAGTGTTATAAGAACAAATTGTAAAATAATTTGTTCTTGCGTTCCTAAAGAAAAATTATAAAACAATTTGTTTTTGTATGCCTAAAAAAATTGTTTTACATTTTTTTGTGTTCTTCAAAAAACGGTCTGGTGCCGTTTTTTTTGTTTCAAATAAGCCGTTAATAATGATTAGAAATATTATAATTATGGTACTGTATTCATGTTTACAACAGTCGAAATTTGTTGTATAATGGGCATATGAACATAACAAAAACAAAGGATAAAATAATCATATCGGACACTGCTGATTTTGACATTAAACAGATTTTGGAGTGCGGGCAGGTGTTCAGATTTAAAAATCTCGGCGACCGCTGGACAGTGTTTTCAAAAAATTACAAAGCGGAGATTTTTACCTACTCCGACAGGGTAGAAATTATAAGTTCTAACACCGATTATTTTTATAATTATTTTGACTTGGATACAGATTATGACGAAATCAAACGTCAACTTCTGGGCATAGATTATGACAGCCAAATAACGGGGCTTGGCACAGAAATGGCGCAAAATGAACCTGAAATGTCGGGTTATGAATATATGAGCGCAGTTATAGAATGCGGCAGCGGCATTAGAATTTTGAGGCAGGATTTGTTTGAAGTGATTATCAGCTTTATTATTTCGGCAAACAATAACATAAAGCGCATTCAAGGAATAATTGAACGCATGTGCAGCGGCTTGGGCACAAAAATGGAAGGCTTTTATGCCTTTCCTACGCTTGAACAATTGCTTAAAGCTGATATATCGTTTTTTGAAAAAATCGGAGCTGGGTATAGGGCGAAATATTTGTATGAAGCAACAAGACAACTTGCCGGTGAATATAACGATATTTTAGTCAAAACTCCTGCGCGTGAGCGTATTTTGCAGATTATGGGAGTTGGGCCCAAAGTGGCAAACTGTATAATGCTGTTTGCTTTTCATCGTCTTGATACTGCACCGGTTGATGTGCACATCAAAAGGGCTATAGAGAGCATGGGAAAAATTAAAGCCGACGTAATTTTTAATCATAAATACGCAGGCGTTGCGCAGCAGTATATTTTTTATAGTGTGCAAAACCTAAAGTTAGATTTGGACAGACATTAGGAAAGTCAGCTTTGATGAGTTTTTGAACGGAATGGACAGTACCCTTGCCGAGGCCGACAAAAAGGAAAGAGATAAAACCATGAAAAGTTTCAAAATAAACAGAATGACATTTTTCTGGGTGAAATAATAAACAGCGTTATGTTTTCAAAATCCACTAAGTGCCGGGTTATTCTTGGATTGATAGCCGCCAAATATTTGAAAGGAACGGTTATTGACTATATAGACACAATAATAATATCCGCTCTGAAGGAGTTGGTAGACGAGGAAATAGAATTGTTTAAACAAATCTATGCAGAGGACGACGGTGAAGACGTGGTAAGGGAGTTGTGTTGGAAGAGGAAATGTTGATGGTCAAGCACTTGGCAAGCTTTAACCTGATAAAAAAGGAAATATTTTTTGAGGATAGAAAGAGGTCTTTTCATGCGGCGATAAGAACGCTGGTTTCGGGGCGGTTCATGGAGTACATTCAGATAGCCGACGGAAAAGAATCATAGAATAAGGAGTAAAAAGTGATTTACTCTATTGTCTGAACATGAAAAAAGATTTATTTTTTTGAAAAGAATTTTTAAAAACCTATTCCTTTTTGATTTAATATGTGTTATAATTTGGCTGAGTGAGACGAGTGTGGTGCTTGCACGAATAATGGTCGAGCGAAGGCAGATTTCAACACAACCAAATACTGTTTGTTTTAATTGTCGCTAATAAAGGGTTGTGTTATACTTGTGCTTTAAAATCTGAGAGTAAAGGGGGGGGCTAATATGAATCAAACATTGCTGCTTGGCGAATTTGCAACACTGTTCAGTGAGATGCCGCCGGCTTCGTGGATTACTTTAGTTTTAGGGTTTGTTTTGCTTATGGTTGAGTTCTTTATTCCGGGTTTTGGAGTATGCGGCATCTTGGGGTTGGTTAGTCTTACGGCAAGCGTAGTGCTTAGAGCAGTATATGGCGGGTCATTTCCTCAAATTACTATTATGGTGGCATTGATTTTAGCAGTTTGTGCAATTGGGTTTGCGATTATGATATCTTCTTCTAAAAAAGGATTTATATCAAAAACGCCTATCATACAAAAGGGCACGGCTGTGCCGACAGACTATGCGGACATGAAAGCAGAAGAAGCGGAGTTACTTGGCAAAAAAGGAACTCTGGTTACTTCGGCAAGACCGATTGGAAAGGTTATGCTTGAAGGAAGAGGCGAAATTGAGGTTTGGGCAAGAGAAGGTCTTTTGGTTAAGGGTACCGATGTTGTTGTTGTAGAAGTTAATACAGACAAAATTTTTGTGACAAAGGCGTAAGGGTAGGGGTCACACAGAAAAGGTATAAAATTTTTGTGTTCTTACAATTTTAAAGCCTAAATAGCAGCGCATATAACAGCTGCAGAATAATTCAGAGACATACACACAACCTTACGTATGAATCAACTAGATAAAAGAAAAGGAGATAGAGGAAGATAATATGAAAACTAGTATGCTGGCGGCAACTGCTGCGGACCTATGGTGGCTATGGGTGATAATAGGAGTACTGTTGATAGTATTCATTGTTTTCATCATAATGGTTCCAATCAAAATTTGGTTCAGAGCTCTGGTGTCAGGGGCACATATGTCCATGCTCAGGCTTGTGGGTATGAAGTTGCGAAAGGTTAATGTAAAGATGATTGTTGAAGCGTATATAACCTCAAAAAAGGCAGGTCTTACGCTTGACGTAAATGAGCTTGAAACACACTTTATGGCGGGCGGAGACGTGAACAAGGTTGTAAACGCCTTGATTGCGGCCCACAGCGCGCGAATTGCGCTTAGCATTGATACAGCCAAGGCTATTGACTTGGCCGGGCGTGATGTGCTTGAAGCTGTTAAGATGAGTGTAAGCCCAAGAGTTGTTGAATCGCCTCCTGTAAGTGCGGTTGCCCGAAACGGTATTGAGCTGGTTGTTAGGATGCGTATAACTCTTAAGAGTAACATTGCAAAGTTGGTTGGTGGTGCGGGAGAAGAAACTGTTATTGCCCGTATTGGTGAGGGTATTGTAACTACTGTGGGTAGTGCAGAGAACCATGAAGAGGTTTTGCAGAACCCCGACCTTATATCAAAAACCGTGTTTGCCAAGGGTCTTGACACAGGAACAGCCTTTGAAGTGCTGTCGCTTGACGTAGCTGACATTGACGTTGGCAGAAACATTGGTGCGGGGCTTCAGATTGAAAGAGCTGAGGCTGACAAGCGTATAGCGCAGGCCGAGGCTGAAAAACGAAGAAGTATGGGTGTGGCCGCCGAGCAAGAAATGAAGGCGGAAACTCAGAAAATGACAGCGCTGAAGGTTGCGGCTGAAGCTGAGCTTCCGAAGGCCATAGCAGAAGCATTTAAAAACGGACAGTTGGGACTTTTTGATTATTATCGTATGCGTAACCTTGAAGCTGACACCGACATGAGAAAGTCGCTTTCGAGCACCGATAAAAAGACGACTACAACAAGCGGGTTCCCACCCAGAGGTTAAAGAGATATGCAGTGTACATAATATATCTTTCACAATTTTAAAGTTCACATCACATCTTACGAAAAGTCTGCTTTGCATTAAAGTAAGAAAGGAGGGAGGCGGTTATGGGCGGTTTAGAAATAGCGTTAATAGTTTTTTGCAGCGTATTTGTGCTGTGCCTTATTATAGTTATTGTGCCAAAGCTGAAGGGTAAATTTAAAACCAAAGGTCCCAAATATTCACCTGTCAAAGACAGTCCGGCAGAAGAGCCTATAAAAAAGAAAAGTGATAGGCTTCAGCGGCCTGTGCTGCTTACGTCCCAAAATCAGAAGCAGGAGTTTGAAACACTGAAAGAGCAGACCAGAAAGGAAACCAGCGGTATGGCGTCAACTGTAAGACAGAGTATGGCGGCACCGTTGAGACCGATGCAGTCACGAACAACGATTTATGATGACCGAAATTATGATGACCCAAGTGATGATACGGCCTATAACAGCAGTTTTGATGCCAATAGATTCGGGCGTCGTACACCTATGGGCACCGGCACCGAAATAGCGGATGATTTAAGAAATTTATCACCGGAAATGAAGAGACTTCTTGTGGGAAATGTGCTTGACAGCAAAACTAACAAGGACGTAAACGACAGATTTTAGTTATTATAAAATGAAGGCCGCGTGCCTTCTTTTTTCATCCATACAAAGAGTCCTTTGAATTGCGCTTGTGGATTTTTTTCGGTCATAAGAGTTTATAAATTATCATGTGATTAGATTCTTTTTATTGTTTATAGTAATGATGCCGGCAGAAAATAAATATATATAATTGAGGTGTAAAGTGAAAGCATTTTTAGAAGAGATAACTAAACTCACGGGGCTGGATATGAGCCTGCTAAGTGATGGCTATAGGATTGTTAACTTTAACTCTAAGGCTATGTATGTAGAAGGTATGCAAAGTATTTTATCGTTTAGTCAAACTCAGATTATGATGAAGCTTAAAAAGGGTGCCATCAAAATTGCGGGGGAGAAGCTTGTAATAAAAGAGCTTATGCATGGTTCAGCTCTTATAACAGGAAATATTCTGAGTTCGGAGGTAAATTGATGCTTGACTTTATTTTGGGGTATGTGAGAGTAGAAATTAAAGGCCTTAATCTTGAAAAGTTTATAGCGCAGCTCATGAAGCAAAATATAACAATAAAAAATCTGGTGCGACCGGAGTATAACCGCATTTTGTTGAGCACACCCATAACTGATAAGCACAAACTGTTTGCCCAAAGTTCACAAATGTGTTATACTATAACCGTGCAGAAAACATCAGGGCTTTGCGGTTTAGGGTTATTTCTAAAACGCAAAATCGGCGTGAGCTTGGGGCTTGTTTGCGTTATGCTTTTGCTAATTGTTTCAAACCTGTTTGTGTTTTCTGTAAAAGTATATGGAACACAAAACGTAACTTCGGCACAAATCATAGAATTTCTTGATGCACAAAATATTAAGAAGTATAGTCTAAAAACTGATATAGACCACAACGAGGTTGAGCGGCTGCTTATCAGTCAGTTTGACCTGAGTATGTGTTCGGTGATAATTTGGGGCGGAAGTTTGATAGTTAACATAAAAGAAAAAATAAACGGAGTTTAATATGATAATAACTTGTAATGAACCTGTAACAGAAACTGAATATAAGCTGTGGAAGGGGTTATTTAAGATTGCTATAAAATATTCGGGTGCAAAATATAAAAAAATAAGCGTAGACATTAATTTTGTGGATGAGGCTGAAATAAAAAAACTTAACAAAAAACACAGAAATAAAGATGAGGTTACTGATGTTTTGAGTTTTCCTGCGCTAAAGCTTGTGTCCGGCACCAGGATAAATAAAAAAGAGCATCTCAGTGACATAAATCAGGAGACAAAACATTTGCATCTGGGGGACATTGCCGTATGTAAAACGGTTGTAAAAAAACAGGCCCAAGAAAACGGACACAGCGAGCACAGAGAGCTTTGTTATTTGATTGTTCATGGATTTTTACACTTGCTTGGTTTTGACCACATAAGGCCTGAGGAACAGCTTATTATGCGGGGCCTTGAAGAAGAAGTATTAAAAAAATTCCGAATAAAGAGGGAGAGTGATGAAGATTAGGAGTGGTTTTATTGCAATTGTGGGCAAGCCCAATGCGGGCAAAAGTACTTTAGTCAACGCCTTGGTTAAAGAAAAGGTGTCTATTGTTTCGCCTAAACAGCAAACCACCCGCAACAATGTTCTGGGGATTTTAAACGGCACAGGGCATCAGCTTGTTTTTGTAGATACTCCAGGCAGCAACACCGCCAAGACCAAGCTCGACAGTTTTATGCAAAAAGGAATAAAAGGAGCAGTTGCCGGCGTTGATGTAATTATCCTTGCCGTTGACGGCACTAAAAAATGGACAGATGAGGACCGTGAGATGGTTGACAGATACGCAAAAGATGCTCCTCTTATTTTGGCTATAACAAAAATAGACTTGGTTAAAAAAGCAGACTTGTTTATTAAACTCAGTGAGCTTAACAATCTTGAAAAGGTGAGAGATATTATACCTGTTTCGAGCTTAAAAAATCAGAATCTTGACAAGTTGATTGAGCAGCTGCTTAAATATGTTCCTGAAATTGACGAAAAAGACAGATACTTTGACGATGATTTATATACCGACAAATCCCTCAGATTTATTGTTGGTGAGATTGTCAGAGAAAAATCACTTTACTTTTTGGATAAAGAAATTCCGCATGGTATTGCAGTAGCAATTGAAAAGTATGAAGAGGGAGAGAAACTTACTACGATTGATGCTGCTATAATTTGCGAAAAGGACAGTCATAAGGGTATTATTATAGGCAGACACGGCAGTATGCTTAAAAAAATAGGGCACGCGAGCCGCGTAAGTATTCAGAAGGTTGTCAGAAGCAAGGTTGACCTTCACCTGTTTGTCAAAGTAAAAGAGGGCTGGAGAAACGATCCTGCATTTCTTGCCGAAATTGGCTATAACGAAAAAGAAATATGAATTTGGCACGAAAATTATGTAAAAAATGGGCTAAAAATAGTGTTATTTATTAAAGCAAAAAATGAAAGGAGTAAAAACGCGGTTTTAAATCTGGTTTATTGCATATAATATTAAGACAAAGGGGGAGAAGATTATGAGCATTATAGACCCACGTTTAAAGGAACTTGATAGTGAGGTTTGGAGCGACATGGAAAGAGTATTGAGTGTGCCGACAGGCAAAGAATTGCCGGTTGCATATCAGGATTATTTGCTTACCAAACAAGAGCGTGATGATTATGCCAAAGCACTAGCCCTCCAAAACGATACTCCTACTCTTCAAGCTTGAGTGATAGAAAGGAAAATCAATTGAAAGAAACAACTTTTAGAGGAATTGTAATTTCTAGCAGGGATTATAAGGAAAATGATAAATTATTGAGTATATTAACTGCTGAGCAGGGGCTCTTGACGGCTGTGGCAAGAAGTGTTAAACTTCAAAAAAGCAAGCTTAAGCCCTATGCTCAGTCTTTTTGTTTTGCCGATTTTGAGGTTGCGTCAAAGGGCGGAATGTATGTTTTGACCGGAGCCAACCCAATCGATAGTTTTTTTGACCTGACGCTTGATATGGATAAGCTTACGGGAGGGTTTGAGGTGCTTGAGGTAGCCAGAACTTTAAGCCGTGAAGGTGCTGGGTCGGGCCTGTTATTTTTAACTGTTTTAAAAGCACTCAGAGTTTTGTGTTATGAAGGCTTGTCGCCAAAGCTTGTGCTTTTGAAGTTTTTGTGTGACGTAATGGCTATGGAGGGGTTTAGGCTTAACCTTTTAAAATGCGCTGCTTGTAATCAGGCTTTTTTAAACGGAGCATACCTTAATCCTGATGATGGCGAAGTGGTTTGCACAGCCTGTAAAAAGCCTTATTTTATACCAATTCCGCCGGCAGTTCAGTCGAGTATGAGGATACTTGGCAACACACAATTTGAAGCACTTAAAACAATCAAAATAAAAGAAAGCATTTTAAACGACGCTCTTGGTTTTATGACATCCAACTTCAATCATAAGTTTGGCGTAAAACTTAAGCAGTTTTAGAGTGGGCACCTTTGCCGTTTTGGCACAAAAATATGAGAATTTATACCTTAAATGACAGTTGTAAAACAAAAACAGCCGGTGAGGCATGCATACGAGGAGGAGTTATGAGCAAAATTAGTTATGAACAGTATACAGCCTATTTGACTAAAACCCAGGATAAGTTTTTTGTTGCCAACATTTTGTGGGATGACAAGGCTTTGGCTGTGACCAACAATTATATTTTATATGTAAACGGGTCTGAGCGTAGTGCTTTTATAGACACCAGATTTGCTTTTTTGGTGCGGGAGCTGCTTTTGTTTGCAAAAAAAAGCAAGCTTAGTCAGGCAGTGGGTGAGTTGGAGGAGAGTATAAAGCAGGAAATACTCAAGAGCAATATTAAAAACAGCATAAGTGTGAGCGATGATGGAGTGCAGTATAGCGTTTGTGCAGGTGACGAATTTAGTTACGACAGCAGCGATGAGCTGGGCAGGCTTTGCAACAGCAAATATGAGGGCATAAAAAATCCTCTTTCAAAAGCATTTTTGAAAGAGGTAGTTGTGGATTTGGAAAGACTGATTACAGCTCTCTAACCGTCAAAATTCGCGGGACCGGTGTATCTTTGTAAGTCCCAATTCTTCTAGAGGTACCCCATCTTCGGGTTTTAGGTCTTTATACATATTGTAAGGATGAAGAAACGGTTCATCAATCTCCATTCCAAGGCCTCTATAAAAATTTTCTAATTCTTTGTCAATTAAACAATTTGTATCGGCATCCCTAAACAAATTGAGGTCCATGACTCTTTGGTCTACCAGGTGGTTTTCCATAATTTTAAACATTTGACTGCCAAGCCCGTTCCTTTGGAATTGAGGGTCGACAGATAAATCTAGGACATATGCTCTGCGATTTTCGAAATTCATTTCATAGTTTAAATGGCCCATATCTTGTGGGTTAATTGTTGATGGATATAATTGCGAAGGTTCAACAATCTCTATAGTGCATTCTTGCCGAAAACATGGCTGTTTTGAAAACGGGTATTTCTCTTTGGGCGTGATGGTGTGCAGGATAAGGAGATTTCTAGACAATTTGGCATTATGTGTGATATAACACCTTGTTACATCTTTAGAAGAATCTTTAAGTAATTCTTCATTAGAAATATATCCGCGCTGCATACACAATTCTGTAATTTTTTCTGTTGTCATATATTTCTCCTTTTATTGCAGATGTTTAGTGAGGTTGATGTTTGCATGATATTACAGCGTTTTCTTGTGCATAGGGTATAATTGATAAGGATGTTGCCGATTCTATGACCTTAATGCCAAGCTCTTCAAGCGGCAAATAATCCTCGGGTGTCAGAAATTTATATCTTTCCCTGTTATTGTCTCTGGATTTACGAACGCCAAACTTTGAATAAATTTTGCTGAGAGTGTCCTGCGGCAGACATTCTATGTCAGTTCCTGCGTTAAGCTGTTCATCTGTCAAGCACTCGTTTCCGCTGCCTATAAAGAAATTAAATGACACTGCATTTGATTCTATCATATGATTTTGCGCAAGCCCGAAAAGTTGTGTAAAAATACCGTTTTTCTGATATTCGGGTTTGATATTGACCCTATAAAAATATCCGCCTGTGTCCATTTCTTTGTTGCCCAGATAGAGAGTGTAATCCATCAAACCAATTTGCTCAAATTTCGTCGGGGGGGGGGCAGATGCTTCAGGAGGTTTAAAGACTTTTATACTGTAGGTCTCGTAATTATATTTGCCGATTGATGGGTCAACGGCACTTGAGGCTTTTTCAAGCGTTTGCTTGAAAAGAAGCATCTGATTAAGTTTGGAGTTATGTGTTACATAATATTTTTGCATAAACATCTCTCCCTTTGTATAAAAATTATACCACAGCTTTTTAAGGATTGCAAGAGGTAAGTTGTTAAAAGAACCGCATGTGTGGGCAGAGAATATAATGGATTATAGGTGAGGGAGAAAATTGGAGAATTATTATGATATATATAGCGTAAAAGTTGCATAATACTATGCAAAAATGAGGGAAATATTGCATAATACTATGCAATTTTAATACATAAAACACTATAAAGTGTGGGGCCCGAAGGGCAATGTATTAATTTTGTTTGATTTTAGGCGCGGAATTTATTAGAATATATGAAATGCTAAGGAGTTTTAATTATGAAAAAATTTGTTTATTTATTTAGTGAAGGGAGTGCTGACAAAAAGAGCTTGCTTGGCGGCAAGGGTGCTAATTTGTGTGAAATGAAATTACTCGGGCTTCCTGTGCCCGACGGATTTATTGTTTCAACCGAGGCTTGTGCTGACTTTTATAAGTTTGGGCAAAAGGTAAGGGAACAAACCCAGGAGCAGATTTTTAAGGCTCTTGCCGTGATTGAAAAGACTATGGGCAAAAAGTTTGGTGAGGGTGAGCTTCCGCTTTTGGTGTCGGTGCGCTCGGGCTCAAGGGCTTCGATGCCCGGCATGATGGACACGGTTTTGAACCTCGGTATGTGTGATGGCAGCTGTGAAAGTCTTGCCAAAATTAACCCCAGATTTGCTTATGACAGCTATAGGCGTTTTATTCAAATGTTTGCAAATGTTGTTATGGGTCTTGACAGAAGTAAGTTTGAAAAGATTATAGATGAAATTAAGGCCAAAAATAATATCATATATGACAGTGAACTGAATGCGGATGACTTAAAGGATATTTTGACCAAATATAAGGCGCTTTATAAAACCATGGCAAAGGAAGAGTTTCCTCAAAACCCCAGAGAGCAGCTGATGCGTGCGGTTTCGGCTGTGTTTAAAAGTTGGCAAAACCCCAGAGCAGTTGTTTATAGAAGACTGCATGATATTCCGTCGTCGTGGGGGACGGCCGTGAGTATTCAGGCTATGGTGTTTGGAAATATTGACCAGACCTGCGGCACGGGCGTAGCGTTCAGCCGAAACCCCAGCAGCGGTGAAAACAAACTGTATGGTGAATATCTTTTAAATGCTCAGGGTGAGGACGTTGTGGCGGGTATACGAACACCTAATCCTATCGAGGTTTTGAAAGAGCAATCTCCAAAGCTTTTTGAGGAGCTTATGTCTTATGCCAGGCTGCTTGAAACCAGATATAAAGACATGCAGGATATGGAGTTTACTATTGAGCGTGGTAAGTTGTATATGCTGCAGACACGAAACGGCAAACGTACGGGTGCTGCTGCGCTTAAAATTGCTGTGGATATGGTTGAGGAAGGTCTTAAAACCGAAAAAGAGGCACTTCTTGGCATTGACCCCAAGCAGCTTGACAGTGTTTTGCATCCGCAGTTTGAAAAGAAAGCGCTTTCAAAATACACTCCTATTGCTTCCGGACTTCCGGCATCGCCAGGAGCAGCCTGCGGCAAAATTTGTTTTGACGTTGAAAAATGTAAGCAGATGAAGGCTCAAAAAATCAAGAGTATTTTGGTGCGCCTTGAAACCTCGCCTGAGGACATTGAGGGTATGAATGCCTCCGAAGGGATTTTGACAGTAAGAGGCGGCATGACCTCGCACGCGGCGGTTGTTGCGAGAGGTATGGGCAGAGCGTGTGTTGTGGGATGCTCGGACCTCAGGCTTGATGAAGAAAACAAGCAGTTTGAAGCAGGTGGAAAGGTTTATCGTGAGGGCGACGACATTTCGATTGACGGCAGCACAGGGCATGTTTATGGTGCAGCGCTTCCGACGGTTGAGGCTGAGGTTAGCGGTGACTTTGCAATTGTTTTGGGCTGGGCAAACAAGTATCGCAAGCTTAAGGTGAGGGCAAATGCCGACACGAAAGCAGATGCTGAGACAGCTCTCAGGTTTGGAGCAGAGGGCATAGGGCTCACCAGAACCGAGCATATGTTCTTTAAGAAAGAGCGTATCATGGCTATACGTGAGATGATTGTGAGTTCTACTGAGCAGCAGCGTAAGGCAGCTTTAGATAAGATACTTCCATATCAGCGGGAGGATTTTGAGCAGATTTTTAGAGTGATGAACGGCAAGCCCGTAACAATCAGGCTTATTGACCCTCCGCTTCATGAATTTGTGCCGCATGAAGACATGGAAATTAAGGAATTAGCCAAAGAAATGAAGCTGACTTATAAGTCGCTTAAACAGACTGTGCAGTCGCTGCATGAATTTAACCCCATGATGGGTCACAGAGGCTGCAGACTTATTGTAACCTTTCCCGAAATTGCGGTTATGCAGACTCAGGCGATAATCGAGGCGGCAGTCGCTGCTTTTAAAGCAGGAATAGCTGTGCATCCCGAAATTATGGTGCCGCTTGTTATGGAGCGAAAAGAATTCAGGTTTGTGCACGATATAATAAAGAAAACCGCTGATGAAGTTCTCGGCAGAAACAACGTTAATATAGAATACACCGTAGGCACCATGATAGAGGTGCCTAGAGCGGCCCTGCTTGCCGATGAAATTGCAAAAGAGGCTGAGTTCTTCTCATTCGGCACAAATGACCTTACACAGATGACATTCGGTTTCAGTCGAGATGATATAGGCAAGTTTATCGGGGATTATTATTCAAACAACATTCTTGACTTTGACCCATTTGCAAAGATTGACTTTGAAGGCGTGGGCCAACTGATGACAAGGGCCTGTGAGCGCGGCAAAAAAGTAAGACCTAATATTGAGCTCGGGATTTGCGGCGAGCACGGCGGAGACCCTGCCAGCATAAAATTCTGTCATACAATAGGGCTTCATTATGTTTCATGTTCACCCTTCCGCGTGCCTGTGGCAATTTTGGCAGCAGCACAAGCCGCGCTTAGCGTAAAATAATATTTTATAACGACAAGCCTTGCAGTTTTATAAGGCTTGTTTTTTAATTAGATAAAAAAATCTTTATTGACAGTGATATGGGTCTATGATAAAATCTTGGTGTAACAGGAGGGGGAAGGCACATGAAAATTGACGGGAAATATCATTTAAGGGAATTGCATAGCCTTTTGAGAGAAGCAGATTTTGTGCCGGATAAGAAGAATAATGGGGGTACTCATCATAAATGGTTCTGGGAAAATAGACTGCTTAAAGTGCAAGTTGTTGAAGGACATTCAGGTGGAATTTCTGATGGTTTGGGCAAGGGAATAGTACAAACAATTTTATTGAGCAGGTATGTTATTGGCGGAGATAATGAAGTTGAAAGATTTGTGAAAGAGTTTTTAAAACAAGAAAAGTTAGATGGTGATTTGCTTAAGACCTTAGAGGAACAAAAGAGTAATTGCAAAAAAAATATAATGCTTTATTTTTCAGAAATAAATCATGCAAGTTCTGTTAAGGATGCTATATCAAAAATTGAAAGTTTAGTAACTGCGTATCATAATCAGGAGGGACGAAATCCAAGGGACGCTGACTTAATAATTAAAGAATTAAATAAAATTTTGGATAGAGAAAGGTCGTTGGTACGTACTAACCAAAAAAGAAATGGTGCGATAAGACCTAAACCGGATAATAAACAATTTAAATATAATGAGAAGGAAGCATCAGAAGTAAAATGGTCGCCGTTTGAACCTGAGGAAATTAGGGTAAGTATATCGTCAGATGATAAACCTCTGACTATTGATGATTTTTGGGCATCACTGCAAGAGAATAGGATTGATGTGTCGGCTGTAATAGATATGAAAAATGATGCTCCGATGGAGGAAGATATATGTATGTTCTCAAATGATATGTTAAATAATGCTTTTGCCGAAGGGGATGCCGAAGGAGATGTATTGACACAAAAGTTACAGATATTACCTGAGGTTGAAATAACAATGACGGGGAAATTTCCTATGCAGTATGATATGTAGTGAGAAAAAAGGATTATGTACTTGAAGTAAATCGACGGTAAGCAAGCTCTTTGCTGTCAGTAGCAGGGTTGACACAAAATGCTACATGTGGTATATTAAAATAAATAATATTTAAAAACTTGTTAGAATTTGAAGTTTGACACAAATTGTTATGAATGGTATAATAGAATATTAAATGTCGAAAAATATATAAGGGGGTTTTATATATGGGAACACAGTTAAAATTGGATAATTGGTTTATGTATAAAGAAAGACAGGGCGGTGTAGGAGCTGATGAAGTTGGAAAGAAAGAGGACCTTAACTTTGGAGAGGAGTTGTTTAATTTTATAGAAACAGAAGAACAACAGTTGCTCCAAGAAAAACTAATACAGTTACAAAAGCAGGAAAAAGAAAAAATTCCCGTCTCAACGAGTTCGGTGTCGGGTGGTTCAGGGCTATATTATGACCCTGGTGACCGAAGTGAAAAAGATGCTATGTGGGGAGGATAAAAAAAACCATCAATTATGATGGTTTTTTTTGTCGGCTATGCATATGTGTCACTAAACTATTTTGAAGACCATAAAGTGGTAGAAGTTTT